>JABDQS010000031.1 GCA_013042125.1 Eudoraea sp. | reverse complement strand
ATTAAATGATTCGTGAAGTGATCCCTGGCGTACTGCACCATCACCCATATAGCATAGGGTTACAGCATCTCTTTTAAAATATTTATCGCCGAATGCCAAGCCTGCCCCTAATGGGATCTGACCTCCTACAATTCCATGACCGCCATAAAATCTGTGTTCCTTAGAAAAGATATGCATAGATCCACCCATTCCCTTAGAGGTACCGGTTACCTTTCCATATAATTCTGCCATTACTCTTTTAGGATCTACTCCCATTCCAATTGGTTGCACATGGTTCCTGTAGGCAGTTATCATGCGATCTTTTGAAAGATCCATGGCGTGTAATGCCCCTGCTAATACCGCTTCCTGACCATTGTACAAATGAAGGAATCCACGAACTTTCTGCTGGATATAGACTGCCGCCAATTTGTCTTCAAACTTTCGCCAGAACAGCATGTCCTCATACCATTTTAAGTAGACCTCCTTGGTAATTTTTTTCATTCAGTGAATTCTTTATTCGTTAACACCTCAACTAATCAGTAATGGCTTCGGTCATATGACCTGAAGAAAACAAAAATACACATTAAATCAATAGTGAAAAAGAAATGCCAAAAAAGCTTGAAGGGCATTTAAACCAGTAAACAAAGGTTGTTCTGATATTTTGATTTTGTAACTACTGTTCAAGAGAATCACTTCCAAAAGCCAGGGGTAAAATATCTTTTACAGAGTGACATTTATAGATAGGACCCTCTCCGCCCATAAGTAGCAGTTCGATGGGCTTTTCTTGTCTATTCTCGTATTCAAAAATAGACTGTCTGCAATTTCCGCAAGGTGCTGCAGGTTTCCTGTTAGGTGTCTTATCTGAACTTGCTACAATAGCGATCTTTAAGATTGGAATCCCCGGGTATTTTGCACCTGCCTGAAAAACAGCTACACGTTCCGCACAAAGTCCGGAGGGATAAGAAGCATTTTCCTGATTACTTCCTATGACGACCTGATTATTTTCAAGTAAGATTGCCGCGCCCACCTTAAAATCTGAATAGGGTGCATAGGCATTTTCCCTTGCCTTTAAAGCATGGTTTATTAATTCCTGTTCTGCTTTGGGTAGTTCAGCAAGTGATTCAAAAATGCTTAGCTGAAAAGAAAGTGTTTTGCTTTTCATTGGGTAAATATACAATTCCTTACCCCCTAAAATAAAAAAACCTGCTCGAAGGCAGGTTTATAAATGTTCATTTCGTCTTAATTGTTTATGAATTCCTCTCCTAGGTTAAAGGTTAGGGAAAAGCGCAAGGTATTCTCCAGCGGATTTCTGACCTGTGAAGAAGAGAACAAATAGGATAGATCTATTTGGGCTGCCTTAAATTTAAACCCGGCACCAAGTGCAAAGAACTTTCTGGATCCCTTTAATTCACTTTCATTGAAATACCCGGTTCTAACCATAAAGGACTGTTGAAATGAATATTCTGCTCCTAAGGCCCAGGTTATCTCTTTGAATTCTTCACTCATTCCGTCTGGTGCATCTCCAAAAGATTCAAAAACACCACTAAGGAAGCCTATTTGTTGATATTCATCATTATCTGCTGAATCCACATCCCCATCATCATCAAAATCTCTAGGAGTAGGAACTAAAAGCTTGTTAAACTCTGCTGTGATCGCCAACACATTATCTTCATCCAGAATAAAATCAAATCCTCCACCAAATCTCAGATTTGTAGGTAAGAAGTTTTCCTGTCCACCTTCATCATATTGAATCTTGCCTCCTAGGTTGGATATATTGAAACCAGCGCGCCATCTACCGTTAAAACTGGAAAAGGCCACTTCTTTAGATCTGTAATATCCGGCTACGTCAACTGCAAAGGAGCTGGCAGCCTGAGAATCAACATTACTGATCTCTGGCAATCTAAGGTTTGATCGGATAAAACGACCGGCGACAGCCATTGAGAACTGATCACTTAATTTTAAGGAATACGATCCGTCTAAAGCCAATTCGTTTGGTTTTGCCAGGGTACCGGGATCATTCGCAAATTGCCTGAGCTCAATTTCACCCAGTGTAAAATATCGCAGACTAAAGGCAAAGGCACTCCTGTCATTTATTTTATTGTAGAAACTGCCATTAAGTAAGGAGATATCCGTAATAATACTTTCCAGATAAGGCGTATAGCTCACCCCAATCCCCATCTTTCTTTCTGCGAAAGCAAATTTAGCGGGATTCCATTGTTGCGAAAAGGCATCTACTGAAGTTGCAACTCCCATGTCGCCCATACCCGCTGCGCGGGCGTCGGCTGCAATAGTAAGGAAGGGAACAGCGGTGGTGATCACTCTATCTTCTTGAGCAAAACCTTTGCAAACGAATAACAATAATAAGAGGCCGATTAAGTTTTTCATTTTTTTCACGCGAATCTAATTTTTAAGAATCCTTATCTGATTTTCAATAACCTTACTTTACTTTTAGTTCACAGGGATGCAAAACAGAAGGCAGGCAGGTATTTTACTCCTGGTTCTCTCAGGATTCATTATTTGTACATGTGGTTAACGGCCATTTTCAAAATATCTTGTGTAAAAACTAGTATTATTTCAGTTCTAACAGAGTCTCGCGATATGTATTTCATCGATCCGAGTCTATATCAAAGGGTTCGAACTGTCTGAGCATCTTAATTTTAACACTACAGGGCGCAAAGAATATCTCAGCTTCATACTATAATGATATTTGTTCCGTTATGAATTTGTGAACTTGGCCTGACATCATATAGTATAAGGGCCTCAATTATTTTAATGGCTGTAAAATATTATGTGTAAAACATCGTTTAAGTAGCCGAAAGTCTTAATAAAATCAATAAACACAGGATTATCCGAATTATAAAGGATGATCCAAAGCTTAAAAACTCCGAAAGGAATTTAAATCAAAGATCAACAGATGAAAAAACAATTTATCAAAGTTGTACTCTCTTGCACAGTGCTAGTGGCAGGATTTACAGTTACCAGCTGTAAAAAATCTTCTAGTTCAAAAAATACCTCTCGTGCCACAGGATGGAAGATCAATGCGAAAGAAGGTGGTTTTCAATTTAACTCCGATTTTAAGGAGCAGGAAACCTCTCCTGGTCTTGTCTTTATTGAAGGAGGTACATTCACAAAAGGAAAAGTACAAGATGATGTAATGCACGATTGGAACAATACACCTACACAACAACATGTGCAGTCTTTTTATATGGACGAAACTGAGGTAACCAATGTTATGTATTTGGAATACCTCGATTATCTTAAAAGTGTATATCCGCCTGAAAATCCAAAATACGCAAATATTTATAAAGGTGCCCTTCCAGATACCCTGGTTTGGAGAAACCGACTAGGTTTTAATGAGACCATGACCAATAACTACCTGCGTCACCCTGCCTATGCAGAGTATCCTGTAGTTGGTGTTAACTGGATACAGGCAACTCAATTTGCAGAATGGAGAACAGACCGCGTAAATGAGGCTGTTCTGGAAAGAGAAGGGTTCCTGGCGCAAGACGCAAAATACCAGGCAGTAACCGGTGAGATTGGTGGTACTTTCAATACTGAAGCTTATTTGAACAGACCAGAGTCTGTTTACAATGGTCAAATAGATTCACTACAAGGCAAGAATAAGAAAGATTCTGTTTCTGTTTTTGCTAAACGCAGTAGTGGGATCATCTCTCCGGAGTACCGACTCCCAACTGAAACTGAATGGGAATATGCAGCAGCTGCCTTACAAGGGAGCAGAGAATATAACAACTATAGGGGTAGAAAGAAATATCCATGGGAAGGTGAATACACCAGAAATGGACAACGTGTTGGCCGCGGCGATCAATTGGCCAACTTCAAACAAGGAAAAGGAGATTACGGCGGAATTGCAGGATGGTCTGATGATGGTGCCGATATCACTGCTGAAGTGAAATCTTACAAACCAAATGATCTTGGATTATATGACATGGCGGGTAATGTTGCCGAATGGGTTGCTGATGTCTACAGACCTATCGTAGATGACGAAATAAGTGACTTTAATTATTACCGTGGTAATATCTATACAAAGACTGCCATTGGAGAAGATGGAAAAGTGAATATCCTCAGGGACAGTATTGTTTATGATACTCTGCCTAATGGCAAAGTAGTAGCGGTAAACCTTCCGGGAGAGATCCTTATGGTGCCGGTTGACGAGGAAGAAACGTATTTAAGAACGAATTTCTCGGACAGTGACAACAGAGGTTACCGCGATGGTGATCCTGGATCTACAAGATTCTTTGATCGCTTTAGCGAAGATGATGATCCGGAAAATCTACGAAAAATGTACGATTCTCCTGAGCATAAAATTGAAAGAGATTCTACCGGTAAGATCGTTAGAGGTTATGACACCAGTAATGAGCGTTCAACATTGATCAATGACGAGGTACGTGTCTACAAAGGTGGATCATGGCGAGACAGAGCCTATTGGTTAGACCCGGCTCAGAGAAGATTCTTGCCACAATACATGGCAACAGATTATATTGGATTCCGTTGCGCTATGTCCAGGGTAGGATCCAAAGCGAAAACAAAAAATAAGACTGTACGTGGCAAGAAAGCCAAATAGATCTTATACAATATAGTATTGAAAAGCCCCGACAACCAATGTCGGGGCTTTTTTTTATTATACTCAAAATATAATGGCTCTTAAGCTCCCTGAGGCAAGGAACCTAATTTATTTGACAGGAAGAATAATAAAGGACAACCATTAGGAATTGCATCGCCCTGTATTCAGTTAAATATTCTAAACTATAGATAAAATGGCTTAGGATAGCCGAGCTTTTTACACTTTTATATGCAGGCAGGCGTATTAAATCAGCATCATTACTTACGTGGGGCTTATCCTATTATAGAATTTAATACACCCCCACTTCTTCAGACGGTAAGCTTAAAGGATATTGTGATCCTAATCCTCAGATACTGTCCCCATACTGTTATATCAATAAGTAATACTAACCCTTTCTAAAAGAAGTTAAAGGGCCCTGCTTATGTATTATCCTGGGAATAATTGATTTTTTCCACGTAATATTATTCTTACTTGTATCGCAAATTTTATAGGACGCTCCCTACAAAAGGTCGTTTTTTAAGGTGAAATACCCATGTATTTAGTTCTTTTTTGTATCTCGTATACTAACTTTTTGGTCTTTTTTAATAATAATATTATCATTTATGATGTATTTCATCGACTATATTGAGCGTTTTATCGATTTATAATACTATTTCCTACAAATGAGCATTTTACTTACAGACACCACGACAAAACATTAAAATTGAAATCAAGGTGTGACAAACTAGAATAAACCCAAATCTATCATATTATGAAAAATGTTATGTTAATTAGGAACTTATATTCGGAAGCTTTTCAAAACATTACTAACTATTTTGCAAAGTCGTATTTAAAAACTTTATCCTGGTTGTTTATAGCCAGCTACGCAATGGTATTATTTGCGTTTATCTTCAGAGTTTCAACAGGATTTGCTTTCGATTAGGGATCGTAGCAACAATATACCAATAGTGCCTGGGGGGGCACTATTGGTCTCTGTAGAAACAAGTTTATTTAATGGAGTACTTAAAATGGGTTTATGGTTAAATTCCATTTAGTTTAAACAGTAATAAGTGTAGGTAAAAGCCTTGACAATTAAGTCGAGGCTTTTTTTATCTTTAGGGCATGACAATAGACGAGCTCTACAAGTTATTTTTAAAATACCCTTCGATCTCAACAGACACCAGGCAGA
>JABDQS010000030.1 GCA_013042125.1 Eudoraea sp. | reverse complement strand
TTTAACAACTGCCCAAAGCATAGATAAGATCAGCTATTTAGTCAATGATACCTTTGACACGGAAACGGAGGTAGAAGATCCCATTTTTTCTCCTGCCGGGACCAATATTCTTAAAAATGAGAATTTCTTGTTGAATTTACACGGCTTTGTTGGATATTTTCAGGGATTAAAAGAAGTTCCCTATGAATTAACCATTAAGGCTCCTGCTTCTTTACAGCCTTCAACTTCATTGAAAGAAACAATAAAGGGAGAATCAAAACAAGGTGAGAAAACCTATTTGGCAGACAGGTATTTCGAAGTCATTGACAATCCTATCTTATACGCCAAACCTAATTCAGTCACCTTTCAGATAAAGGACATCTCGGTAACATTAAGTGTTTATTCACCCAATGGCACTCTTAAAGCCAAAGACCTGCAACCTAAGATGGAGGCAATGATGCAGGCTCAGAAAAATTTTTTAGGTGAGATAGACGGAACCAAACAATATACGATCTTGCTGTACTTATCACAATTGTCTAATACAGATGCAACCGGTTTTGGGGCTTTGGAGCATCATACTTCAACAGTTGTGGTACTTCCGGAACAATTACCGAAAGAAAGCCTTGAAGAATCTATGGTAGATGTGGTCTCTCATGAGTTCTTCCATATCGTTACCCCATTATCTGTACATTCCCGTGAGATCCAATATTTTGATTTCAATGCACCAAAGATGTCCATGCATTTGTGGATGTACGAGGGCACCACAGAGTATTTTGCAAATCTCTTTCAGATTCAACAGGGACTCATTGATGAATCCGCTTTTTATGAGAGGATAATGGATAAGATAAGCAATTCTATGGGTTATGATGATACCATGTCCTTTACAACTATGAGTAAGAATATATTGGAGGCACCGTATAAAGAGAACTACATCAATGTGTATGAAAAAGGAGCACTGATCAATATGAGTCTGGACATTTTACTAAGGGAGCTAAGTAAAGGTGAAAAAAGTGTTCGTTGGTTAATGAAGGAACTCTCCAACAGATACGATGTAAATACACCTTTCAATGACCCAGACCTGCTGGACGAGATCGTAGCCATGACCTACCCTGAAGTTTCAGACTTTTTTAATCGACACTTGCTGGGCAATGAACCAATTCCTTATGATAAATATCTGGAGAAAGTAGGCCTGGAGATCACCTCTTCAGAACAGCCGGGATCATATTTCTTCTTAGGCCAAATGCCTTACGTAGACGCAAACCCGGCGAACCTGGATATTATTTTTATTAGAAAAGGGGTAGCATTGAATTCCTTTTTTCAAGAGCTGGGAGCAGAAGGAGGTGACATCATTAAAAATATCAATGGTACGGACATTGATCTGGAAAGTATGCGCGGCATAATTGGGCAAAGCTTTGGCTGGGATGCAGACAAGGATATCACAATGAATATAGAGCGCGATGGAGAAATAATAGAACTCACCGGAAAAGCAGGAACACCTACCTATAACGAAAGAAAGATCGTTTCGGTAGAAGCACCATCCGAGGCTGCCCTGGCACTTAGGGAGGCCTGGTTAAAGAATTGATTTTAAAAAAAAACCGCCTTTGATAGAAGGCGGTTTATTATAAGAGTAGTTAGTTCCTTATCCCAGAGCCACACGTTCAAAACCTGTCACTTCAAGATTTGCGTCAACCGACTTCACATATTGAGCAACACTTTGTTTGCTGTCTTTAATAAAAGCCTGGTTCACCAAGGTATTATCTTTAAAGAAACGCTGGAGTTTTCCCTGAGCGATCTTATCCAGCATCGCTTCCGGCTTTCCTTCTTGCCTCAGTTGATCCTTGGCGATCTCGATCTCCTTATCAATTATCTCCTGATCTACCCCCGTCTGATCCAATGCCACAGGATTCATGGCAGCGGCCTGCATGGCAACATCTTTCGCGGCTTCAGCGGCACCATCAACAACTGCTGATAATCCTACTAAAGTAGCGATCTTGTTTCCTGCGTGAATGTAGGAGCCTACAAAAGGTGCAGATAGTCTTCTAAATCCACCTATCTCAATTTTCTCTCCAATAACCCCGGTTTGTTCAGTAAGTTTTTCCTGTACCGAAATGCCATTGTAATTAGCGGCCAATAAGGAGTCCTTGTCATTGCATTGAAGTGCCAGATCTGCCAGTTCTTTGGCGAGGCTTACAAACGTATCGTTCTTAGCGACAAAATCTGTTTCACAATTAAGGGAGATGATCACCCCTTCTGTTTTGCCTTCATTGACCTTTGCAATAGCAGCTCCTTCAGAAGAATCTCTGTCTGCTCTTTTAGCAGCTACTTTCTGACCTTTTTTACGAAGGATCTCGATAGCCTTGTCAAAATCGCCTTCAGCTTCAACCAAAGCGTTTTTACAATCCATCATGCCTGCACCGGTAGTTTTTCTCAATGTGTTAACATCGGCAGCGGTAATTTTTACCATGTCTATTATTTTTTTTTGATACCAAATCTGGTATCCAGTTTTATATAGTTTTTATTTTTATTCTACACCAGCTTTGGTGTTGTCTTGCCATTCCTTTAATTCATCCCATTTACCATCAGCAGCCATTTTTGCTTGTTTTGGCCATGATGCCGGATTTTTTGAAGCATATCTGGAACCTGCCTCAGCCAGGATCGTTTTAAGGTCTTCTTCTGATTTTCCTGCGAGATCAGCAAAAGAACTAATGCCCGCATTTTGGAAAACCTCAGAGATCTTCGGTCCAATTCCCTCTACTTTAGTAAGATCATCGGCGGCTACTTTTTTGCCTTTTTTAGGAGCCTCTTTCTTTGCTGGTTCTTCAGCAACTGCGGCAGACTCTTTTTTTGCTGGTTCCTCAGCAACTGCAGCAACTTCTTTTTCTTTTTTAGCAGCTTTTGGCTTGGCCTCCACTACTTTCTCCTTCTGAACAGCCTCTACCACTTTCTTTTTAGCTCTTGGCGCTTTTCCTTCTTCACCTTCATTACTCGCCTGCTTTTCGGATTTGCGTTCAGCTAATCCTTCAGCTATTGCATTGGTCACTTGAGTCATGATCACTTCAATAGATTTTGAAGCATCATCATTAGATGGTATGATAAAATCGATTGGTCGTGGATCAGAATTGGTATCTACCATCGCAAAGATGGGGATATTCAATTTTTGAGCTTCCTTCACGGCGATGTGTTCACGCATTGTATCTACGATGAATAGAGCACCCGGAAGTCTTGTCATTTCAGAAATAGAACCAAGGTTCTTTTCCAACTTTGCTCTCAGACGGTCTACCTGTAAACGCTCCTTTTTAGATAAGGTGTTGAACGTCCCGTCTTTTTTCATGCGATCAATAGAAGCCATTTTTTTAACGGCTTTCCTGATGGTCACAAAGTTGGTCAACATTCCTCCCGGCCATCTCTCGGTAATATATGGCATATTTACATTCGCCACTTTCTCAGCTACGATGTCTTTAGCCTGTTTCTTGGTAGCTACAAATAGTACCTTTCTACCGGAGGACGCAATTTTCTTAAGGGCCTCTGAAGCTTCCTCAATTTTTGCTACAGTCTTGTAAAGATTGATTACGTGAATCCCGTTGCGCTCCATATAAATATAAGGGGCCATGTTGGGATTCCATTTTCTTGTTAGGTGACCGAAGTGTACACCTGCTTCTAAAAGTTCTTTAACTTCTACTTTTTTTGCCATTTTAATTAGTTTACGTTCTTATGAATTAGCAATGACCAAGTGGTATTCCAAAATGGAAAGCCTTGATCATTTAGATGCTAAACTAAATGTTACTAAAATCTGCCAGCGCCTATGAACGACAACAAACAGAATTTCAGAATTTTAATTGTCCCATGACGAGGGACTTTCAATGAACTTGGGTTACAATATATAAATGCCCACTAAGGCACTCTTTTCTTTTGATCTTAACGTTTAGAGAACTGGAATTTCTTACGGGCTTTCTTCTGTCCGAATTTCTTACGTTCCACCATTCTAGGATCTCTGGTCAACAGACCTTCTGGCTTTAATGCCAATCTGTGTTCAGCATCCACTTCACACAAAGCCCTGGATATACCAAGTCTGATGGCTTCTGCCTGTCCTGTGATACCTCCACCATAAACATTTACCTTAACATCATAGCTATCTTCAAGGCTGGTCAAAGCAAAAGGTTGTTTTACTTTGTACTGAAGAGTAGCAGTTGGAAAATACTCTGTCAGATCCCTTTTATTGATCGTGATGGCTCCTTTTCCCTTAGAAATATATACACGTGCAACGGCTGTCTTTCTTCTGCCTATTTTATGTATTACATCCATTATTTAAGATCGTTTAGATTTATTGATGTTGGTTTTTGAGCTTCCTGATCGTGTTCTGCTCCAGCATATACTTTCAGGTTGCGAAAAAGTTCCGCTCCTAATTTATTCTTTGGAAGCATGCCTTTAACCGCTCTTTCAACCACTTTAGAAGGGTTCTTAGCCTTTAATTCACCGGCCGTGGTTGAACGCTGTCCACCAGGATATCCCGTATGACGGATATAGGTTTTTTCTTCCCATTTATTTCCGGACAAATGCACCTTTTCCGCATTAATGATAATTACGTTATCCCCGCAATCTACGTGAGGCGTAAAATTTGGCTTGTTCTTACCTCTTAGGATGATAGCCACTTTAGAGGCTAGTCTTCCCAGTGTTTGTCCTTCTGCATCTACCAGCAACCATTGCTTTTGAACGGTAGCCTTGTTGGCAGAAACAGTCTTGTAGCTCAATGTATCCACTACTATTTTATTTATCTATTAAACAATTCAATCCCGATTAACGGGCTGCAAATGTACAATTATAAAGTTGAATTACAAATGCTTACTTCCTACTTTTTCATTTTTTTAAAAAGAAAATATTGCTGAAATCCAACGCCATGCAGAGCAATTTCAGGTTCAGGAGAAGAAAGAATATACTTTTTCCAATACTTTTCGCCTTTTTAATTCGTTTGAGAGGATACACTAAAACAAATTTATGATGCGAAATACTGTAATAGTTTTTCTTTTGGGAACCTTACTTATTGGCTCCTGCTCTACGGATAAGACAAGTGATAATCCTGATAATTCCATTCTTGG
>JABDQS010000021.1 GCA_013042125.1 Eudoraea sp. | reverse complement strand
AAATACAGGCGATCTTTGAAAAAGGCTCGTCCATTTCTGTCTATCCGTTAAAGTTAGTCTATTTGGGATCTTCTGATGTAGATACAAAAATTCAGGTGGCCGTTACGGTTCCTAAAAAAAAATTCAGGAGTGCGGTACATAGAAATAGAATAAAACGACTCTTACGCGAAGCATACAGGCTTCACAAACACCTTATTTTTAACAAAATAGAAGGAAGCTATGCTTTCATGTTTTTATACCTTGGGAAGGAAATGCCTTCTTATGGTGATATTGAAGGATCAATGATCAAAATATTAGAAAAATTCCTAAAACGAGTGAATAATGAAGAAGTTGATACATAAAAGGGTGCTATTTATTGCCCTGGCAATGGTTGTGTTTATATCTGCCAGTAGTTTCAAAACAGATTTCTTTGAAATTGCCAAACAGATAGAGATCTTCACGACCCTTTTTAAGGAGTTGAATATGAATTATGTGGATGAGACCAATCCTGCTGAACTAATGGATACGGCTATTAAAAATATGTTGGATGATCTCGACCCGTATACTAAATTTTTAAATGAACAGGATGTTGAGTCGTATCGTATCAATAACACCGGGGAATATTCCGGAATCGGCGCACTTGTTAGATCGTACGAGGACAGGTTGGTGATCATTGAGCCTTATAAAGACTATCCTGCAGATAAGGCCGGACTTAAAGCAGGCGATGTGCTTGTGTCTATTGGAGGTATTGACATCAAGGATTTTAAAGACGATGCCAGTGAGCTCTTAAAAGGCGCAAACAAAACAGTGGTGAATGTCACCTATGAGCGGCAGGGGGAAAAATATGAGGCCAGGATTGAGAGGGAGGCTATTGAAGTAGATGCTGTACCATATTATAAGATGGCTGATGAAGAAACTGGCTATATTGTGCTTTCCCGTTTTAATAAAAAAGCTTCTTCACAAACAAAGGCTGCCATGCTGGAACTTAAGGCTCAGGGGGCTCAAAAATTGATCCTCGACCTTCGGGGAAATCCCGGCGGATTGCTTTCAGAGGCTATCAACGTCACCAATTTATTTATCCCAAAAGGGACCCTGGTAGTCACCACAAAATCGAAAGTAAAAAAATTCAATTCGGAATATAAAACGCGAAACAAGCCGGTAGATGAAGAAATACCGTTAGTTGTTCTGATAGACGGCCGCAGTGCCTCCGCTAGTGAGATCGTTTCCGGGAGTTTACAGGATCTGGACAGGGCAGTGATCATTGGCGCCCGGAGCTTTGGCAAAGGATTGGTGCAGCGCCCATTAAAACTAACCTATGGAACTCAATTAAAAGTAACCATATCCAGATATTACACCCCCTCCGGCAGGTGTATTCAGTCGCTCGATTACTGGAACCGGGATGAAGCCGGAAATGCGGTACGCACCACCAAGTTCAATGATTTTACGACAAGGAACGGGCGTAAAGTACAGGATGGAGGAGGCGTAATGCCCGATGTAGAGATCAAGGCCCTCAAAAGCAACGATCTGGTTTCGGCCCTGCTCAACAATAGTGTGATCTTCGATTTTGCAACTAACTATCACTACTCACACCCCATGCCCGAAATAGATCAGTTCTTATTTACTCAAACCGACTTTGAGGATTTTAAAAATTACGTTTCTAAAAGTGAATTCAGTTTTGAGACCAAAACTGAGAAAGCCTTAAAAGAAGCTCTTTTAAGTCAGGGGAATGAACTATTGGGTGCCGAAGTAATTGAAGATTCTAAAAAGCTGCTGGGAACCATCAGCAAAAGTAAGGGTGAGGCCCTTGACACTTTTGAGAGTGAGATCCAAAAACAACTGGAAGACGAGATCATTAAACGATATTTTTACAGGGAAGGCCTTTATGATTACTATTTAATAAACGACTCCGCAATTGTAACTGCGAAAACATTATTAAAGGACCGTTCGAAGTATAATTCCCTTTTGAAATAACAACTTTTCATCTTCGCTCTCAAGAGGAGTTATAGTTGTCATATTATTCTGACATACAATATTACTGGTTATTCTTTTTTTCAGCATTGCAATTGATTAATGGCCCTAAAACCATACATTTGCGCCTTGAAAAATAGAATCTATATGACCAGTAAATACAATAAATGGCATCAACCTTATACTCCTGCTGCAAAATATAGCAAGAGGGTTGCTTATTTCAGCATGGAATTTGGTATCCACCAAGCCCTTAAAATCTATTCGGGAGGGCTGGGGTTTCTGGCCGGTTCCCACATGCGTTCAGCTTTTGAGCATAAACAAAATATGATCGGAATAGGGATGTTATGGAAATACGGGTATTACGATCAGGGGAGAAACAGAGATCAAACCATGGAACCCCAATTCATTGAGAAGCACTACAATTTCTTAGAGGATTCTGGTCATGAAATTGAGGTTCAGATCTTTGATAATGCTCATGTAAAGGTCAGAGCCATGGTACTGAAGCCGGAAATTTTTGGTACTGTACCAATGTATTTGCTTACTACCGATGTGGATGGAAACGATGACCTGTCCAGATCCATTACCAACCACCTGTATGATGCTACAGAATTAACCCGTATTTGCCAAAGTATTGTTTTGGGAATTGGTGGTGCAAAGTTGGTGGAGGCTTTAGGGGGTGCAGATAAGTACCACCTCAACGAAGGACATGCGCTTCCTGCTTTCTATCATTTGAGAAATAGTGGATTTAAAAAAAATAGTATGGTATTTACCACGCACACTCCTGAAAAAGCCGGGAATGTAGAACGTGATGCCGTAGCACTTAATGAAAGCGGATTTTTCGGGCGGAAGTTGTCCGCTGAGGAGCTTCAGAAAGAAACCGGAAATAGTGATAAATTGAATTATACCATTGCGGCGCTCAGGATGGCTAACAAAACGAATGCGGTATCTAAACTCCATGCTAAGGTTGCCCGCGATATGTGGAAGGGACATAAAGGAGGCGCGTCTATCCTTCCTATTACCAATGCGCAAAATCAAATATATTGGCAAGACGAGGTCATTAAAAAATCCTGGCTTTCTAAAAATAGTAATACGTATAAAAAAAGGAAGAAATTGCTCAAAATGCAGCTTTTTGATGAGGTCCTTGATCAAACAGGAAAAATGTTCGATCCCAATGTCCTTACCATTGTCTGGGCGCGCAGATTTGCCGGATACAAAAGAGCCGATCTGTTGTTGCACGACATAGAGCGATTTGAAAAGTTATTACACAATGCAAAGCACCCTGTACAGATCATTTGGGCAGGAAAGCCCTATCCACGTGATTTTACTGGAATTGACATATTCAATAAATTGGTTCATTTTACCAAATTTCGTCATAATGTGGCTGTTTTAACGGGTTATGAAATGTCTCTTTCCAGGCTTCTTAAAACAGGTTCTGATGTTTGGTTAAATACTCCAAGAATAACCAGGGAGGCTTCCGGTACCAGTGGGATGACAGCCGCCATGAATGGGTCCGTAAACCTTTCAATTAACGACGGTTGGATCCCTGAATTTGCAAAAGATGGTAAAAACAGTTTTGTGCTGCCTGAGGCAGATTACAGGTCGCCTGTATCCGAACAGGACCTTTTTGACAGTAACCATCTTTATGAAGTATTAGAAAATAAGGTGTTGCCAATGTACTATGAGAATCCTAAACAATGGCAGGAAATAGTTTTTAATGGGATTGATGATGTTATCCCGAGTTTTACCAGCGAGAGAATGGCCAAAGAATACTACAATACTTTGTATGTGTAATTGCCCCGTGTAAGGAACCTGTTTGAGGCCCCCAAGAATGTCCTGTTTATACCTTAACTTAGGACTATAAAATCATACAAATATGTTTTATGGTGGGTCTCTTAGGGGTGCAGTGCCATGCTTTCTGTTAGCATTCCTTTTGTTTTCATGCAAGGATGTTCCCAATACGCCATCTGATGCTTCTGAAAATCAAAAGGTAGCGCTTACCGGACCATCTGTTGCTTTAGTTGTTCTGGGAACTTTACAGGATGCGGGGTCACCACAAATAGCATGCGAAAAGTCCTGTTGCGCAGAGCTCCGGAAGAATCCGGATTATACAAGAAATGTTGTGGCACTTGGATTGGTAGATGGCTTACATAAAAGCAGTTATCTTATTGAGGCAACGCCCAATATAGGTCTGCAGCATAACACATTAAATGAGTTTGCTTCTTTTCCTGCTAAAAGACTTCCCGATGGTATTTTCCTGACACATGCCCATATTGGGCATTATACCGGCCTAATGTATTTTGGAAAGGAATCGCTTAATTCACGAGAATTACCGGTATTTGTTATGCCAAAAATGGGCTCTTTCCTCACACAAAACGGACCTTGGGGACAATTGGTTTCCAATGAAAATATTGTATTGACATCCATGGAGGCCAAAAAGGAAATAGAATTGACACCTTCATTATCGGTTACCCCTTTCCTGGTTCCACACAGGGATGAGTATTCAGAAACTGTAGGATTTCGTATAGCAGGTCCTCATAAAAAGGCGCTATTTATTCCGGATATCGACAAATGGTCACGATGGGATAAGAGTATTGTTCGGGCCATCTCAGAAGTGGATTATGCCTTTATAGATGCCACATTCTATGATGAAAAAGAAATAAATAACCGGGATATTTCTGAGATCCCACACCCTTTTGTAATTGAGAGTATGGCGCTGTTCAATGATCTTACCTCAGAAGAGAAGGAGAAGATATACTTTATTCATCTCAACCATACCAACCCCCTTCTAGATCCCAAAAGCGAAGCATACCTGGAGGTGGTTTCAAAAGGATTTAATATAGCATCTTTCCTTCAGGAATTTGAATTATAAGTATGGATCTTGTTTTAAAAGAACATATAGAAAATGCTCTTAATACTACTGTAATAAATGCTGCTCCCGTATCTGGTGGGGATATTTCACAGGCCTATAAAATTAGCACGAAATCGGATCGAATTTTTTGTAAATA
Organism: Eudoraea sp.; assembly: GCA_013042125.1. Classification (GTDB taxonomy): domain Bacteria; phylum Bacteroidota; class Bacteroidia; order Flavobacteriales; family Flavobacteriaceae; genus Muriicola. The sequence continues at coordinate 141 of JABDQS010000021.1, read as the reverse complement.
TCATCCCGGCGCAACTGGCTTTCCAATGCTGAGATCTGAAAAAGAAGGATTAGAGGCTATCTCGGCAACGAATACTATTAAGGTGCCGAGGGTCCTTTATTTGGGTAATTTGAATGATGCCGGGGTACTACTTATGGAGTA
>JABDQS010000015.1 GCA_013042125.1 Eudoraea sp. | reverse complement strand
ATTAATTAGGTTGCCTTTACTTTTACTCATTTTTTCCCCATCCGTCCCGGGAACGTACATGGTCTCATCCTGGACCTGAGCTTCCGGCAGCACAAAGGTTTCGCCTAATTGCGCATGGAATCTGGAGGCCACATCTCTGGTCATTTCCAAATGTTGAAGCTGATCTTTTCCTACAGGGACAATATTGGCGTCGTACAATAAGATGTCTGCTGCCATTAACATGGGATATGAAAACAGCCCTGCATTAACGTCTTCCAGCCGATCTGCCTTATCCTTAAAGGAATGTGCAAGGGTTAATCGCTGATATGGAAAGAAGCAACTAAGATACCAGGCCAGTTCGGTTACCTGGGTCACATCGCTCTGTCTGTAAAAGACCGTTTTATTCACATCGAGGCCAAAGGCCAACCAGGTAGCGGCAGTTGCGTAGGTGTTGTTTCGCAATTCATCCCCGTTTTTTATTTGGGTAAGAGAATGCATATCCGCAATAAACAGAAAAGATTCATTTTTGGGATTTTCTGCCATTTTAATAGCAGGAATGATGGCCCCTAAAATATTCCCAAGATGTGGGGTCCCTGTACTTTGAATACCTGTTAAAATTCTTGCCATGGGCCATTCTTTAAAGAATGACAAAAGTAAAAGAAATACTAAAACCCTGCTAAAATTGTTATTTTTGATTTTATGCGAACTTTTATCCGAAGGACCGGCCAGTTGCTTTATCGTGTTTGGTTCTATGTATTGGTTGCGATCCCTATTTTATTATTTTCCCCTCTTCTGATTCTTCTTTCTATTTCTGAGAAGACCTATCCGCAATTCTTCTGGTTGGCGAGGAATATTTGGGCCCGACTAATTTTATTCGGAATGGGATGTATTCCAAAGATCAGTTGGGAAGAAAATTTGGAAAAAGGTAAGAGTTATGTGTTGGTCGCCAATCACACAAGTATGCTCGATATTATGCTGATGCTATGGGTAAGTAAGAATCCATTTGTTTTTGTTGGAAAGAAGGAGCTGATGAATATCCCGGTCTTTGGATTCTTCTATAAGCGGGTTTGTATTTTGGTTGATAGAGGAGATAGTAAAAGCAGGATGGCAGTGTACCGCAGGGCAGAACGAAGATTAAAACAAGGTTTGAGCATCTGTATCTTTCCGGAAGGGGGCGTACCGCCTGAAGAGGTAATGCTCGACACTTTTAAAGATGGGGCCTTTAAAATGGCCATTGCTCATAAAATACCGATCGTTCCAATGATATTTTATGATGTAAAAAAGCGATTTTCATACACACTTTATAGTGGAGGCCCCGGTATATTGAGAGTAAAAGTGAGCTCATTTGTAAGAACTGAAAATGTATCCTTAGATCAAAAAGCACAACTTCGGGATGGCGTAAGGTCATTGATATTGAATGAATTACAGAGGGATTCCTAGAATTTTTTATTTATACCAAATAGTATAAAAAACGCCCCGCCTGAGAAGCAGGGCGTTTAAGGAGTTACTGTAAATACAGTAACCAACCTAACCAACATCTTAAAACTTAAAGTTCAGGCCTGGGTATACCCCCATTGAAAAGGGCTGAAAATTCCCAGCGGCCTCCGAAAAGGTATTTAACTGGTATTTAAACATGGGCTCTAAACTAAGTTGAAGTTTAGTATTCAATTGATAGGAAATACCAATGCCAAAATTGGTACTCATATTAAGATCATTTAGATTATTCGCCTCCCCCATTTCAGTGGCGATGCCTTCAGATTCTAACATAACTGAATTGTTGACAAGAAATAATGAACTTACACCACCAATAACATTTACACCCAGTTTTTTATCGAGAATTTGATAGGTAAGCTCTAAAGGTACTTCCAGATAGCCAAATTCCTGTATCATCTTACCATTGAGGGATGGATCTGGACCGGAGACATCCAGCGCATTTTCTGAAGCGATCTTTCCACTCCTCGTATTGCTTCGTACAACAAGATTTCTGGAGCTTAAGGAATAATCTATATTATTTATAATTCCATTGGTGCCTCCATTCAGGGAGGAGGAAAAAGATACATCCCTGGTGTCATATCCAAAGTCGACTTTATGAATACCAGATCGTAATTTTACTTTTTTACTGATGTCATAGGTTACGGCAAGGCCATAACTTACGTTTACGTTACCGGATTTGGCGTTGTTCTGAAAACTGGAATGAATAGGCGATCCTTGTTGCAAAGAACTAAAGAAAACAGGAGCTATTCTAGGTCCAACTGCCCATTTATTGCCGGAGACTTCCTTTTCAGTTATCTCTTCCTGAGCTGCAATGGCCTCCAAAATAGAGGTCTTTTTGTCATTCATTTCTTCTTTTTCGATAGCAGGTTGCCCCTTGTCTTGCTCAGAAATTGCGATGTTCGCCAATGATTCTGTATTTAGGCCCGAAGGTAATTCCTCAGCGATCTCTTTAGAATTCTCAGCCTCCTTTAGAGTTGAGCCAATTTCGTTTTGAGCAATGTCAGTTAGTTGAGGCATGTCATTGTTCCCCTTCTTCCCTGATTCAATATCATCTATTTTTTTATTGGTCAAAGGAGTAACCCTGGCCACTACAGTGCCATCTTCCTGCCGGGTAGCTCTTTCAGTACCGGTAATCATATCCTTTCTATCTGAATTTAAAGAATCATTAGTCAGGCCCTCTTCTGTATCATTTTTGGATACTCCGGTCAGCGCATTTGCTGCCTCATTACTTTCTAGTTGTGTCTCCTCCGGGATTACCATGTTATCCTTTACATCCGAAGATTCGTTACCGGTTGAAGGTGCTTGGGTATCGGTGATGATCTCATTGGTATTGGGAAGTTCTTCTTGTGGGAGAAAGAGGAACATTGCGGCAATCAGTATGGCGGCCACCCCTCCTAATCTCCACCATATAGGTAAAATTCGACGTTTTGTACGCTTTTTATCTAATGAAGCAGCAATGTTTTCCCACACATGCTCTTCCGGCAACTGGCTATAATTCCCGAGTTTATCCTGGAATATTTTTTCTATGTTCTTTTTTTTCATGCCTGTTGAATTAAGCAATGTTGATATTTTCGTTCTTTAATTTCTCTTTCAGGATCTTCTTTGCTCTGGACAAATTAGATTTTGACGTTCCCTGCGAAGTGCCTAACAGCTCACTGATCTCTTTATGTGTGTATCCGTCCAGAACATATAAATTAAAAGTAAGGCGATATTTAGTTGGCAATTCCTGTACATACTGCAGTAGTGTTGATAGTTGAATGTCCGGATATTCATAGTCAACTTCCTGCTCCTCTTCCAAATTATCTGTTACAAGTTTTAAATACTGATCCTTGCGATATTTTTGAAGAACCGTGTTTACGGTGATCCGTTTGATCCAGCCTTCGAAAGACCCTTTGAATTTAAACTGTCCGATCTTGTCAAAAATGGTCAAAAAGCTGTCATGCAGATTATCTTCTGCTTCTGTCTTATTACGGGAATATTTAAGGCATAGCCCAAAAAGAACACTGGCATATTTTCGATAAAGCTGCTCTTGTGCCTTTCTATCTCCCTTTTTACAATGTTGAATGAGCTTTTCTAGACTCACAATGATGGTCAGATTTTTTTCTTTAGTCCTATAAAGATCATTAATTTACCGGCACTTCAATCTCAATGTACTGGTCTACTCCATTTTCATCCTCTCCATTCCAGAAGCGAAAGAGATAGGTGCCTTCATAGAGAACGATAAAATTGAAGGAAGTTTCCAGCTCTTCCAGGGCCTGTGTGCAAGTTTCCTCATAGAATTCTGACCCTATGGCCACTACATTGCGCGTAGTAGTTGCCTGGTCTGTAATATCGAATCCTTCAAAGAAAAAGCAACCATTGGGACGCACATAGGTAACCCCGATCTCATAAGTCTCATTAAGGTCGAATGATTCAGGAAGGTCGGCACTTACTATCTGTAAGGGCACGAAACGAAAATTAACCCTGTCATCTTCAAGCTTGCAAGATTGTAAGATCAAGACAAGAAAACAAAGAAGAAAAGGTATAGATCTTTTAAAGCTCATCTCAATATTGTTTCTCTTAAGATGAAAATAAAAAGGAAGGGTTGCTTTTAGTCTACTTTAGAGTGGCCTATCCCTTGAGCGCCGAAATAGCGTCCTTTATTTTGCCTTCTAATTCCTCGGACAATTCAGGATTATCCTTCAGAAGTATTTTTACTGCATCTCTTCCCTGCCCAAGTTTGGTGTCTCCGTAACTAAACCAGGAGCCACTCTTTTTAATGATCTCAAATTCTACACCAAGATCAAGGATCTCTCCTATTTTGGAGATCCCTTCGCCGTACATGATATCAAATTCGGCCATTTTAAAAGGAGGAGCTACTTTGTTTTTTACCACTTTTACACGTGTCTTATTTCCCTGAACCGCTCCATTAGAATCTTTGATCTGCGTAGATCTTCTTATATCCAATCTAACGGACGCGTAGAATTTTAAGGCATTACCACCGGTGGTCGTTTCCGGGTTTCCAAACATAATTCCGATCTTTTCCCGTAGCTGATTGATAAAGATCACGGTACAATGTGTCTTACTTATGGAAGCGGTAAGTTTTCTTAGCGCCTGAGACATTAACCGGGCGTGTAACCCCATTTTAGAATCTCCCATTTCCCCTTCGATCTCACTTTTTGGTGTTAAGGCAGCCACGGAATCTATTACAACAATATCAATAGCACCGGAACGGATGAGGTTATCAGCAATCTCCAATGCCTGTTCTCCGTGATCTGGCTGTGAAATTATTAGATTGTCTATATCCACTCCCAATTTTTGGGCATAGAACCTGTCGAAGGCGTGTTCCGCATCAATAAATGCGGCAATACCTCCATTTTTTTGAGCTTCTGCCATCGCATGCAGGGTAAGCGTGGTCTTCCCGGACGATTCAGGTCCGTAGATCTCTACCACTCTTCCTCTGGGATAACCTCCTACTCCTAAAGCTATATCGAGCCCAAGGGATCCTGAAGGTATTACATCAACATCGGCTACTACAGAATCTCCCATCTTCATTACAGCCCCTTTACCATAGGTCTTATCCAATTTATCAAGGGTTAATTTCAGGGCTTTCAACTTCGCATCTTTCTCATTACTCATGTCTTCTATGTCTTTAATTTAAGGGTGACTAAATTACCATTTCTTTTTGCATAACACAACGGCAAAAGCAACCTTTTTCCATTTGCTACATCTACCTTAAAACATTTTTAATTGTTGTTCACTTTACTGGTAATATCTCTATGGAAAAGAAAATTTCCTTAAAGTGACCCTTAAGAGCCCTGTATTTCGGGGCTCTTTTTATATGAAAACAGCTGAAAAGCCGTACTTTTGTAATCTTAATTTCATTCACCTTAATCACGGTATAGCATGCAACTGTACAATACATTAAGTGCGAAAGAAAGGGAAGCTCTTATTGAGGAGGCCGGAAAAGAACGCCTCACTATCTCCTTTTACAAGTACGCACACATTGGAAATACACAAATCTTCAGGAACCATCTTTTTATAGCATGGGACGCTCTCGATGTCCTCGGCAGGATATATGTTGCGAAAGAAGGGATCAACGCCCAACTTTCAGTTCCTGCAGAGAATTTTGAACTTTTTAAGGCACAGCTGGATAGCATTTCATTTCTGGAACAGGTACGTCTGAATATTGCCATAGAACAGGACAATAAATCTTTTCTTAAACTCAAGGTCAAGGTCCGCAAGAAGATAGTAGCAGACGGTCTCAACGATAAATCCTTTGATGTTACCAATAAGGGCATCCATGTTGGTGCCGAAACTTTTAATGAACTCATTGAAGATCCGGACACCATTCTGGTGGATATGCGGAACCATTATGAAAGTGAGATCGGCCATTTCAAAAACGCCATCACACCAGACGTAGACACCTTCAGGGACTCATTAGATATCATAGAAAAGGACCTTGCCGATTTCAAAGAAGATAAAAAACTGGTCATGTATTGTACAGGGGGTATCCGTTGTGAAAAGGCAAGTGCATACTACAAGCATAAGGGGTTTAAAAAGGTGTATCAGTTGGAAGGAGGGATCATTGATTATGCCAGACAGGTAAATTCTAAGGGACTGGAAAATAAATTCCTGGGGAAAAACTTTGTTTTTGATCACCGAAGGGGAGAACGCATCACAGAAGATGTAATTGCCAATTGTCATCAATGTGGTGAAGCATGTGATACCCATGTTAATTGTGCCAACGAAGCATGTCATTTGCTGTTTATTCAATGCGATGCCTGTGCTGAGAAAATGGATAATTGTTGTTCTGATCATTGTAAGACGATCCATTCCTTACCGGAAGAAGAGCAGAAAAAACTTCGAAAAGGGAAGACAGACAGCAATAAAATATTCAAAAAGGGGCGATCAGAAGTCCTCACTTATAAAAAGAGTAAATCCACTTCTCTCCGGGATATCGGCATTTTTAGTTCACGTTAAAAAAGTAGTATCTTTACCTGTAATAATTTTTCACGAACGCTTTTTGCTCAAAAAAGTAGAATTTTTGAGCAAATCAAGATAAAAATATATGGGTTGTAGCAGTTGTTCAACCGGAAAGGATGGACAACCAGCAGGATGCAAGAACAATGGTACTTGCGGCACAGATGGTTGTAATAAATTAACGGTATTTGACTGGCTTTCTAATATGTCACTTCCAAATGGGGAAAAACCATTTGATTGCGTGGAAGTGCGGTTTAAAAATAGTAGAAAGGAATTTTTCAGAGTGGCCGAAGATCTTACTTTTTCCATCGGGGATCTGGTTGCTACCCAAGCTAAATCTGGCCATGATGTAGGTATGGTTACCCTGTCCGGGGAACTTGTCAGGATTCAAATGAAAAAGAAAAAGGTGGCTTTTGATGATGAAGAGTTGCCAAAGGTTTACAGGAAGGCTACACAGAAAGATATTGACAAATGGCAAAGGTGTCGGGATAAGGAAGACGAGATAAAAAAAAGAGCCAGGGAAATGGCCATTTTATTACGTCTTCAAATGAAGATCTCCGATGTTGAATTCCAGGGAGACGGGTCAAAGGCAACTTTTTACTACACCGCTGAAGACCGAGTAGATTTCAGGCAATTGATCAAAGATATGGCCAAGGCTTTTGGCATTCGTATTGAAATGCGTCAGATAGGCTATCGGCAGGAGGCACAGCGATTAGGAGGAATAGGGTCGTGCGGCAGAGAATTGTGCTGCTCTACCTGGCTTACAGACTTCAGATCTGTTAGTACATCCGCAGCGAGGTATCAGCAATTATCTTTGAATCCTCAGAAACTGGCAGGACAGTGCGGGAAACTCAAATGCTGCCTTAATTACGAATTGGATATGTACCTGGACGTTCTAAAAGACTTCCCCGCACAAGACAGCAAATTATTCACGGAAAAAGGAATGGCCTTTTGTCAAAAAACAGATATTTTCAAAGGACTGTTATGGTTTTCATACAAAGACGAACCGGCCCATTGGCACACATTAACTAAGGACCAGGTAAAAGAGATCCTGATCAAGAACAAACAAAAAGAAAAAGTTGCTAGTCTTGAGATGTACGCCGTAGATAATCTGCAGAAAGAACCTACTCTTTTTGAGAATACGGTGGGCCAGGATAGTCTTACTCGTTTTGATCGTCCAAAGAGTAAAAACAGAAGGAAGAAAAACAAAAAAAGAAGAAAGCCATTTAAACCCTCTACTAAAAATGCCTAGATCTTATTTTCTGATTTTGGTCTGTGGCCTCCTGCTTCTTGGTTGTGGAAAAGGCCCTGTGTATTCTGAATTCCAAGCTCTTGATGATAGCAATTGGAAAAGGAATGATATTAGAGAATTTAAGATCTCTGATCTGGAGGTTGATCAAGACTATCAAATTTATATTAATGTCAGGAACGACAATACCTACCCATATAGTAACTTATTCCTGATCACTGAACTGGAGTACCCGGATGGGGCAACCTATATTGATACACTCGAGTATGTCATGGCTAATGCTGACGGAACCTGGCTGGGTAAAGGATATGGAAGTATCAAAGAAAATAGACTTTGGTATAAGGAAAACATCAATTTTCCCGTTACAGGCGTATATACATTAAGCATTCAACATGCAATGCGAAAGAACGGCACTGTTGACGGGATTGTAGAATTATCCGGTATCACAGATGTTGGAGTGGAAATTGAAAAGAAATAACAGGAATGGCACGCGCCCGTAAAAAATCTTCGAATACCTCATTTTACCCGTTCATTAAATGGTTTTGGATCCTTTTTCTTTCTGGGGTCCTATCCGTTCTATTAATATTTCTTCTGGCATCCTGGGGTGCTTTCGGCGAAATGCCCACCTTCGAAAGATTAGAGAATCCAAAAACAAATTTGGCCACTGAGATCATCTCATCGGATGGTGCTACCCTTGGTAAATTTTACCTTGATGACAACCGTACCCCGGTAGATTATAAGGATCTGCCAAAGAATCTGGTGGAAGCTTTAGTTGCAACAGAAGATGCCCGATATTATGATCATTCCGGTATTGATGGCATTGGAACCTTAAGGGCCGTCGTCTTTTTGGGTCAGCGCGGAGGAGCTAGTACCATTTCACAGCAACTGGCAAGACAACTCTTTGTTGGTGTTCGTTCTAAGAATCTCTTTCAGGCAGTAACCCAGAAGATCAAAGAATGGGTGATAGCTACTCGTTTGGAACGCAGATATACCAAACAAGAGATCATAGCCATGTATATGAACATCTATGATTTTGGCTATAACGCCGATGGTATACGCTCAGCCTCACGCATCTATTTTGGAAAGGAACCTTCGGATCTGAAGATCGAAGAGTCTGCTGTGCTGGTTGGGATGCTCAAAAACTCTTCTCTCTACAACCCAATTCGACGCGAAAAACTAGTGCTTGATCGCCGAAATACGGTACTCTCTCAAATGGAGAAGTACGGATATATAAGTGAGCAACATAAAGACTCCCTTCAGAAGACTAAAATGGACATCAATTTTAGTCCGGAGTCGCATCGTGAAGGACTGGCTACCTATTTTAGAATGTACCTGCAACGATATCTGAATGACTGGATCAAAGAAAACCCAAAACCGGTAACGGAAGAAGGCGATCGCGATACATGGAATATATATCTGGATGGTTTAAAGGTCTACACAACCATAGATTCCAGAATGCAAAAGAATGCAGAGGATGCCGTTGGCGAGCATATGAAACGTCTGCAGGCAGAATTTTTTCATCAGAATACCCCTGAGAGAAATCCTACAACACCATTTTTGGATCTGGAAAAAGAGGAGATCAACAGGATCATGGAACGTGCCATAAGAAATTCGGATCGTTGGAGGAAAATGAAGGCCGAGGATAAGACCGAAGAAGAGATCAGAGCTTCGTTTAATGTAAAGACCGAAATGACGGTCTTTGATTGGAAAAGTGATACTCAGGAGAAAGATACGGTAATGACCCCACTCGATTCTATTCGTTATTACAAGACATTTCTCAGATCGGCTATGATGTCTATGGAACCGCAAACCGGGCATGTAAAGGCATGGGTTGGCGGATTAAATTACAAGCATTTTCAGTACGATAATGTTATTCAGGGAGCGCGGCAGGCAGGATCAACTTTTAAGCCTTTTGTCTATGCCGCTGCAATAGATCAGCTACGCATGTCTCCCTGCGATCAATTACCAGATAGTCAATACTGTATAGAAGCCGAAAAACACGGTAACCCGGAACCCTGGTGTCCTAAGAATTCTAACGGAAAATACTCTGGGGAGATGTATACACTAAAACATGCCCTGGCGAATTCTGTGAATACGGTGACTGCCCAATTAATTGATATGGTAGGACCAAAACCTGTGGTATCTATCGTCAAGAATATTGGCCTAACAGGAGAAATTCTGGAAGTACCTTCCATTGCTCTCGGCACACCAGATTTTAATGTCTATGAAATGGTAGGGGCCTATGGCACTTTTGCCAATCAGGGAGTATATGTAAAGCCTGTCATGGTAACACGTATTGAAGATAAGAACGGAACGGTCTTATACGAATATGTGCCTGAAACAAAAGATGTTTTAAGCAAGGAAGTGGCCTATGCCATGATCAACCTTTTGGAAGGTGTCACTGAAGGAGGTTCCGGGATGCGTTTAAGACATAGTTCTCTAAAGGACCAACCTGTCTACAAGGAGATAATTACAGGATATCCTTATGAATTCACAAATCCAATTGCTGGAAAAACCGGGACTACTCAAAATCAAAGCGATGGCTGGTTCATGGGAATGGTGCCTAATTTGGTAACCGGTGTTTGGGTTGGAGGTGAAGAACGGGCTACCCACTTTAAATCTATAGTCTATGGGCAGGGAGCTTCAATGGCCTTGCCAATTTGGGCTCTTTATATGCAAAAGAATTACGAAGACCCGGATCTTGGCGTATCCAAGGAAGAATTCACAGCCCCGGAAGAAATGAGCATCAATTTAGATTGTTCCAAATTAGAACAAGCGGTTGAAAAGGATAATGACCTGGATGACGATCTGGACGACCTGGATTTTTAAATCAATAAACACAGAAGATAAAACATACATATGATCCTGAAAAGAGTCAAAGATGCTCAAGAGGCCCTGCAAGGTGTTAAAGACGGAATGACCTTTATGCTGGGTGGATTTGGATTATGCGGGATCCCGGAGAATGCCATTTCAGAACTTGTACGATTAGGGGTCAAGAACATTACCTGCATTAGTAACAATGCAGGGGTAGACGATTTTGGTCTGGGCCTGCTGTTGCAAAAGCATCAGATAAAGAAAATGATCTCTTCCTATGTAGGAGAGAATGACGAGTTTGAGCG
>JABDQS010000010.1 GCA_013042125.1 Eudoraea sp. | reverse complement strand
TGACAAAGAAAGACGTAAAATGTCTAAACAATTAGGTAAATCACCCGACGCACTTAAGTTGATCGAAGATTACGGAGCAGATGGGGTGCGGGTAGGCCTAATGCTTAGTGCAGCTGCTGGAAATGATCTGCTATTCGAAGAATCGCTCTGTCAGCAAGGGAAGAACTTCGCCAACAAGATCTGGAATGCCTTCAGGCTGGTGAAAGGGTGGGAAGTTACAAAGCAGCCACAGCCAGATGCCGCAGCCCTGGGAGTAGCCTGGTACGAAGCAAAATTCGCAAATACCTTAACGGAAATAGAAGATCATTTTGCTAAATTTAGAATCTCCGATGCCTTAATGGCGATCTATAAATTGATCTGGGACGATTTCTGTTCCTGGTTCCTGGAGATCGTAAAACCGGCCTACCAACAACCTATTGATGAGGAAACGTATGTTCAGGTGATCTCTTTGTTTGAGAAGAATTTGAAGATCTTACATCCTTTTATGCCCTTTCTCTCAGAAGAAGTTTGGCAATGTATGTCCGATAGGTCCCCACAAGAAGCATTGGTAGTTTCTTCCTGGCCTAAGGTTGGGAAAGTAGACTCAAATCTTTTAACCGAATTTAGGTATTCGGCTGAGGTCATTTCCGGTATAAGAACGATCAGAAAAGAGAAGAATATTCCCTTAAAAGAGTCCTTAAGTCTGCAGGCACTCAATACCCAGGAGGTGTCTTCCCGCTGGGATTCTATTATTAAAAAACTGGCAAACATCTCTTCTATTGACCCCATTTCGGCAGCACCGGAAGGAGCTATATCATTTAGGGTAAAAAGCAATGAATATTTTGTTCCGGTGTCTGGTAGTATTGATATTGCCGCTGAAATCAAAAAAATAAAGGAAGAATTAACGTACACAAGAGGGTTCTTGAGATCTGTAGAGAAAAAACTATCAAATGAACGCTTTGTGAACAATGCTCCCGAACAGGTAGTGGCCATGGAAAAAAAGAAGGCCATGGATGCTGAAGAAAAGATAGTGACCCTTGAGAAAAGTCTGGCCGGATTAGCAGAATCTTAGGAAATATCCTAACAAAACGCTAATAATCAACACATTTTCAGCATCTTGTAATATATTTACCCAAAAACAACATGAAAAAGATACCGTACTTTTTGGTAATGTGCTTTGTTTGCACCTTAATGAGTTGCTCCGAAGATGGAGATAACAATGACGGTGATACTAATAACCCTATGCAGCCCGCAGCCCGCACCGCAATTGCCGATGCGGCTTTTGAACAAGCTCTGGTAGAATTAGATATAGACGATGTGGTTGACGGCTCTGTCTTAACAAGTGATGCAGAAATGGTGACCTCTCTGGTAATTAATGATAAAGGCATTACCAGTCTTCTCGGGATCTCTGATTTTACTATGCTTGAGAATTTATGGGTGAACGATAATCAGATCAGCTCAGTGGACCTCTCACAAAATACGCTTCTTAAATTCATTTTTGTTGAGAACAACGCCCTAACTTCTATTAATGTTAGTGATTTAAACATACTCGAAAAACTAGCTGTTACCAATAATACCCTCACTCAACTCGACATTTCTGATAATAGTGCACTGCAGGTATTGCAAATAGCCGATAATACCCTGGGGGCCATTGATCTCTCTGCAATTCCCAACGGCATTCAACTAAATACCTTTGCCGTAGAGAATAATCCCCTGACCTGTATCAAAGTGAATGAGGAGATCCTGAATGATATCCCCTCTCAATGGACCAAGGATGCCAACGACACTTATGCCCTGAGCTGCAATTAGTCGGGCATGAGATTTTATATAGATCATAACATGGTTTAAGGTCGTTTTTTTATCTTTAGGGAAAGCCAATTGTCATGAAAACCCTTGTTATTCTATTCGCATTGCTTCCTGTGATCCTTTGTTCTCAGGAAAACGCATCCAACGTACTGTCTGCTGAAATCCAGATACAAACAGCAACGCTGCCTGCTCCGGAAGCCGATAAAGATGGGGCCATGGTGTATGGATATAATGAAGAAGGAGAACTGGTTTTACTTCGTGAGGGGACCAACAATTTAGTCTGTATCTCTGATAACCCTTTTCGGGAAGGTATAAGCGTGAGTTGCTATTCCAAAAGATTAGAACCATTTATGGCGAGAGGAAGGGAATTGAATGCCCAGGGGAAGACCCAGGACGAGCGCAATGAAATTAGAGGTAAGGAAATTGAATCAGGAAAATTGCCAATGCCCAAAGAACCTAGTATGCTCTATGTGTTCTTCGGCTCGGAAGAGGACTATGACAAAACTACCGGCGCTTTGCCCAATGGTAAGTTCCGGTATGTGATCTATACCCCTTTTGCAACTACCGAATCAACCGGACTTCCGGATAAGCCACATGCCCCGGGAATGCCCTGGTTGATGGACCCGGGAACGCACCGTGCCCACATAATGGTAGGGCCTTTTAATTAATAGGATTCAACGATATTTTAGGGTATTTCACTATATTTAACCATTGACCATGTCTTATGGAAACATACGCCACAGCGCTCTTATTTGCCATTCCTTTTTTTATTATTCTTCTGGTAGTTGAGATCCTTTATGGTCATTTTGTAAAGAATCAGCAGCACAAGGTGCTGGATACCGTAAGCAGTATTAGCTCCGGACTTACCAATATTGTAAAGGATTCCCTTGGCCTTGGAGTAATTATTGTCAGCTATCCATTTTTATTGGAAAATATGGCCTTAACAAGCGTCAAAGCTACCTGGTTGGTGTGGGGCATCGCCTTTCTCACCATTGATTTTGCAGGTTATTGGAACCATCGCCTTAGTCATCGTATCAATTTCTTTTGGAATCAGCATGTAATACATCACAGCAGTGAGGAATTTAATCTGGCCTGCGCCCTTCGTCAATCCATTTCTAATTTGTTGGGCTATTTTCCATTGTTCCTTATACCGGCGGCCCTGTTTGGAGTGCCGACAGAAGTTATAGCGATCATCGCACCCATACATCTTTTTGCCCAATTCTGGTATCATACGCAACATATTGGTAAAATGGGTTGGTTGGAATATGTGATCATCACCCCTTCCCAACACAGGGTGCACCATGCGATCAATCCGGAATATATTGATAAGAACTTAGGTCAGATCCTGTGTATTTGGGATCGATTGTTTGGCACCTTTCAGGAAGAATTAAAGGAAGTGCCACCTCAATATGGCGTGTTAAAGCCAGTACATACCTGGAACCCTATCCTTATAAATTTTCAACATCTCTGGCGACTAATACTCGACGCCTGCCGCACTCGCAGTATTTGGGATAAGTTCAGGATCTGGTTTATGCCAACCGGGTGGCGCCCTGCTGATGTAAAGGATACCTACCCCTATGAAGTGATCGAGGATGTGTATTCATTTAATCGATTTCAAACATCAGCATCTTCTTTTTTAAAAGGCTATTCCATATTTCAAATGGTATTTACTTTAGGACTCATCCTATTTATGTTCTACAACTATTCCGCTATTGGTTTTGGAGGCTTGCTCCTTTTTGGAGGCTTTGTATTTTTGGGAATCTTTGGGTACACAAGCTTGATGGACCGCAAGACCTATGCTTTTTATATTGAAGTTTTCAGGGCCTTGCTTGGTATGATCTTTATTGGCGCTACCGGCGATTGGTTTGGGATAGATGCCTATTGGGGCTATGGAAGTATATTAATAGGCCTGTACTTTGTTATTACGGCTGTGGGGGGCTTTTACTTCACTTTTATTGAACGCCCTGATATACATCAGGAAATAGCTTTTTAAAATCTTTTATATGGCCATAAGACCCTATATTCTCGCCGAGACCAACTGGAATTCCCTGAAAAATGCCTCTTTTGATCTGGCCATTTTGCCCTGGGGAGCCACAGAAGCGCACAACTATCACCTTCCCTATGCCACAGATGTGTTTGAAGCAGATCATCTTGCTGCCGAGGCCGCTAAGAATGCCTGGGAAGAAGGCGGGAAGGTCATTGTTTTACCAACAATCCCTTTTGGCGTAAATACAGGGCAATCTGATATTTACCTTGACATCAATTTAAATCCGACTACTCAATTGGCCATTCTTTCAGATGTTGTCACCGTGCTGAACAGGCAGGGAATAAAGAAACTTATGATCTTCAATAGTCATGGGGGAAATAACTTCAAGGCTCTTGTGCGAGAATTGGGGTTGAAATTCCCCGAGATGTTTATTTGTGTAGCTAATTGGTTCCAATCCATGGATAGGGCGAACTATTTTGTTGAAGATGGAGACCATGCCGAAGAGATGGAGACCAGTCTTTTGTTATACTTAAAACCAGACCTTGTACTACCCAAGAAATTCTGGGGTGACGGAAGGTCTAAAAAATTTAAAATAAAGGCATTTTCAGAGGGCTGGGTGTGGGCAGAACGCAAGTGGTCTGAGATATCTGAAGATACCGGAGTAGGGGATCCTGCGCATGCCACCAAAGAGAAAGGTGAGAAATTTTTTAAGGATGTAACCGAAAAAATGGGTGGACTTATGTTAGAACTGTGTAAGGCAGACATATCCGACCTTTACGAGTGATCATTAAAAAGTGCTTCTGCCAAACTCCTTTTTTACAAGTGCAATATACATCTCCATGGCCTCTTCTGGTTGTAAGTTCTTTGCCTGGATAAGGGCATTGGCCTTAAAGGCATTGATCAAAGGGGTCTTACTCCCGGGATTGTCATAATTCTTATTGGCTATTTTGTAATAGGCGTACAATTTAAGGAGCAGATCTGGTGCGAGAGGATCGGTATAGTTGTTTACGAAAGCCACAGCTTTTTCAAACTCAACATATAAATTAGAGTTCTTCATCATCTTCTTTAACACTGGCGATACAAGTTATTGCCCCTTTTACTTTCTGATTTAGTTTCACAGCGATGCGAGCATCTAAAGGTAAAAAAACATCTACCCTGGAACCAAACTTTATAAAACCGCTATCCTCACCCTGTTGTACGCTCTCGCCTTCCTCAGCGTAGTTAACTATTCGCCTTGCCATGGCACCGGCTATCTGTCGGTATAAAATATCACCGAATTTAGGAGTTCTGATGACAACAGAGGTGCGTTCATTCTCTTCACTCGATTTGGGGTGCCAAGCCACAAAATATTTTCCGGGATGATATTTTGAATACTTTATTTCTCCACTGGCAGGATACCGAGTTACATGCACATTTACAGGAGACATAAAAATCGAAATCTGGTGTTTTTCCTCTTTGAAGTATTCGGATTCCATTACGCGCTCTATGGCTACTACTTTTCCGTCTACAGGGGCATATATCTCATCAAAATTTTTGTTCGCGATCCTTTTTGGATTTCTGAAGAACTGCAAGATCATGATCAGTATCACAATAGATACTACCTGTACGATCATTTTAACAGAAGGGTCATTTATATAAAAATGTGCAGCCAGAACGATCAATGCCGTGATAAAAAAAGTAGATAGGATGATCACACGCCCTTCTCTATGAAACATACGTAAAAATATTTAATGTCAAATATGCAAATGGTGCTGCAAATATAAGACTATCCAACCTATCTAGCATACCGCCGTGGCCCGGTAAGATGGCACCACTGTCTTTTACCCCTGCCTCTCGTTTTAATTTTGATTGCACAAGATCGCCTAAATTGCCCATGCTAACGATAACGGCTGCCAGAATGATCCATTCTGAAGGTTTTACTATTGGCTCATATTGAGCAATTATATAGGCGGCTATCATTGTAAAAACAAAACCTCCAATAGCACCTTCAATTGTTTTTTTGGGTGATACTGAAGGAAATAATTTTCTTTTTCCAATAGCCGTACCTACCAGATATGCGAATGAATCATTTACCCAGATAAGAATAAATATCCCCATGATCAACAGTTTGGCAAAAGCATCATCCTTGTATGGTATCATAGTTAGAAAGATGCAGCCTCCTCCAATATAAAATAGCCCTATCATAAATTTTTGATAGGTTCGGTATAATTTTTTTTGGGAAAACAGATAGTATATGAGCACAATATTAACTGTAATGGAAAGGAACATTAGAACGTTAATAAGAACTTCGTCTCGAATAATATAGATAAACAACCACCATAATCCCAGATAAGCGGCAAAGATATGATAGCCGCGTAGGTTTACTAATTTCTTGTATTCGTAAAGGCAAGCGAGTCCGAAGACCATAAAAAGAAAGTCGAAGGCGTCTGAACTTAAGAAAACAGCTGAGAGAAGTAAAATAACATACACAACCCCCGTAAGTAAACGCCTTAAAAGTTCCCTCATACTACAAGTCTTCCAATAGTAAGAGGTATAAATGCTTAGAACTACTTCCGTATGTGAGAAAATCATCCGCATTTTCATTGGTAGCTTGAAAATGTTTTAAAGTAGTTATATTGGCAGGTATGCCTTTTTTGTATTTCTTTTTGATCGACTTTAAACCTTCACCAATACTTTCTACCAATTGACTGGTGGTCGCAAAGACAATAACGTTTTCCGGAAGTTCATTGAGTTTTCTTTCTTTCAGCTGATTGGAGCATACCAGAATAGAACCGTTTTGTGCAATTAGATGTTCGCAAGTAGTAAAAAAGATCTCACTGGCACTGGCATTGTTGGTGAAAACGATATTTTCCTTAGAGAATTTTTCTTCTAATCTGGGGTCCATGCTGAAGAAAGATACTTCCTCCCAATGATTTTCCTCTACAATATTCTTTAATGCCTCAGATACTTCCGTAAAAGAATCACAATACAGAAATTTTCCTCCGTTTTTCTTAAAATGAATTGTGAATTTTTCATCAATGGGAAGGTTAAGGTCTGGCATATGGACTCCCCTGGTCTCTACAGTTGCCTTAGAGACCTTCTTTTTTCTTCCTCCACCAAATAAGCTTGAAAATAGTCCCATTTCTTGATTTAGATCGCGTTTAATGTACTAATTTCTAGAACAAATCAAGGTATTTATTTCTTGTCCTTGGCTAGTTCTTCCGGTTTTTCTGTGTCTTCCGGTTTTTCTATGTCTTTCGGTTTTTCTATGTCTTCCTGTATTTCCTGATCTTTCGATTCTTCCTTCTTACCGGAGATCTCCTGTCCTTTCTTATCGAAATGCTTTTCAAAAGGCCTTTTGCCAAAAATCTTCTCGAGATCTTCTTTAAAGATAACCTCTTTCTCCAATAACCTTTCTGCCAATTCGGTCAACTTATCCTTGTTCTTTTTCAAGACATCAATGGCCCTTGTATATTGGGTCTCTATAAGTTTGGAAATTTCCTGATCTATGGTCTGTGCCGTTTCTTCACTGTACGGTTTAGTGAAGCCATATTCATTTTGCCCGGAAGAGTCGTAATACGTAAGATTACCGATCTCGTCATTAAGACCATAAATGGTAACCATGGCCCTTGCTTGTTTTGTTACTTTTTCGAGATCGCTTAAAGCGCCCGTTGAGATCTTATTAAAGATCACCTTTTCAGCTGCTCTTCCTCCCAGGGTAGCACACATCTCGTCTTTCATTTGTTCCGGCCGAACAATAAGTCGCTCTTCCGGCAAGTACCAGGCAGATCCTAAAGACTGTCCTCTGGGAACTATGGTTACCTTCACAAGTGGTGCAGCATGTTCCAGCATCCAACTAACGGTAGCATGACCTGCTTCGTGATAGGCTATGGTCTTTTTCTCTTCCTGGGTTATGATCTTATTTTTCTTTTCGAGGCCTCCAACGATTCTGTCTACTGCGTCTAAGAAATCTTGTTTACTTACTGCCTTTTTTTCTTTTCTGGCCGCTATCAGAGCTGCCTCATTACAAACATTGGCAATATCTGCTCCCGAGAATCCCGGAGTCTGCCTTGCCAGAAAATCAAGGTCCAGGGTTTCAGAGGTTTTTATAGGTCTTAAATGTACCTCAAAGATCTCCTTACGTTCTCTGATGTCCGGAAGATCTACATAGATCTGCCTGTCGAACCTTCCGGCTCTCATCAGTGCCTTGTCCAAAACATCGGCCCTGTTTGTTGCTGCCAGTACAATAACATTGGTATTGGTGCCAAAACCATCCATTTCCGTAAGGAGCTGGTTCAACGTATTTTCACGTTCATCATTAGAACCTGTAAAATTATTTTTGCCTCTGGCACGTCCTATGGCATCTATTTCGTCTATGAAAATGATGGCAGGAGCTTTATCTTTTGCTTGCTTAAAAAGGTCGCGCACTCTTGAAGCTCCAACACCTACAAACATTTCAACAAAGTCTGATCCGGAGAGTGAGAAAAATGGAACTTTGGCCTCACCTGCCACTGCTTTTGCCAGTAAGGTCTTTCCGGTTCCCGGAGGGCCCACAAGCAGGGCTCCTTTAGGGATCTTACCTCCTAAAGAGGTGTATTTATCAGGATTTTTGAGGAATTCTACGATCTCTTCGATCTCTTCCTTAGCACCTTCAAGACCAGCCACATCTTTAAAAGAGGTTCTGGTATCTGTTTTCTCATCAAAGAGTTTTGCTTTTGACTTTCCAATGTTAAATATTTGCCCACCGGCACCCCCGGCGCCTCCTCCGGACATACGTCTCATCAGATATATCCAGATCCCTATGATAAGTACGAACGGAATTATGGTGATCAACAGATCCATGATAACATTCGATTCCTTATCGAACTCTACAATGGTGTTCAGTGAATTTTCCTTCTTTAATTCAGTGATCTCATTCTGAAAGATCTGCAGGTCTCCATAATCTAAAACATATTGAGGTATCTCAGCAGTTGTAGGGAAGAAGGGCTTAGTGGCCACATCTTTATGGACATCCTTTGCCAAAGCTTCTTCTGTAAGAAATACTTTGGCCTGGTTTGTATTGGTAATGATCAGGATCTTTGCAATATCACCGGTTCTCAGGTATTGCTGTAATTCTGAGGTAGTGGTCTTCCGGGTGGAAGAGAGATTCCCGCTACCAAAAAAGTTGAACGCAATTAGCAATACCGCAATTAGACCATAGATCCACCATGAGCTGAATTTTGGTTTTTTCTGCGGGGTATTATTATTTTCTTTAGCCATTTTTTATTGATTAAAACTACTTTCCACCATGGTTACTTTCGCATCACCCCATAGCCCTTCAATATCATAAAAGTCTCTTACATGCTTTTGGAAAACATGAACAACAACGTTTACATAGTCCAGAAGCACCCATTCGGCATTGTCAGAACCTTCTACATGCCAGGGTTTATCTTTTATTCCTTTACTTACTGTTTTTTGAACTGAATTTACGATCGCATTGACATGCGTATTGGAGGTCCCATTACATATAACAAAGTAGTCGCAAACGGTATTTTCTATATCTCTTAGGTCGAGTAGATTTATGTCAAGTCCTTTAACTTCTTCTATTCCGTGTAATATTAAAGCGATTAATTCATCCGCGCTAGCCTTCGGTTTCTGCATCCAAATTTTTTAATTTATACAAAGTTATTATTTTTTTGTTTTCTTAACCATTGATTTTAACATAACATTGTACCTGCAACGGTTCTTTTACCTACCATGAATGTAATCAAAGTTAGTGCCACGGACTCTACCAATCTGCATCTTAAACGAATGTTACAGGAAAGTATTTTGGAAGATTACACAGTAATAGTCGCGGAAACACAACAACAGGGCAGGGGACAGGGCGGTTCTCAGTGGACCACAGAATCTGGTAAGAACCTGACCTTTAGCGTATTGAAGCATTTCAAGAACTTCCACGTAAAGGATAAATTTCTAATTTCCATGGCTGTTTCACTTGCTATTTATAAAGCCCTGCGTGCCATTCAAATTCCGGATCTCTCAATAAAATGGCCAAACGACATTCTGTCAGGCACTAGAAAACTATGCGGTATCTTAATTGAAAACACATTAAAAGGGTCACAACTCAAACTTTCTATTATTGGAATTGGCATAAATATTAACCAAAAAGCCTTTGATTCTCTGCCAAATGCCACTTCTTTGACTCTTATTTCCGGAAAAACCTATGACCTTGAGACTTTATTGATGGATATATTGCTGGAGCTAAAACGGCAGTTGGCCCTTTTGGAGGAACACAGCGTAACAGCCCTTGAAAAAGAATATCAACAGCTGCTTTTCAAAAAAGGTGAATTGGCTGTCTATAACATCAACGGCAGGCAGGTAGAAGGTATTATCAGAGGGGTAACAAAGGAAGGGCGACTACTTTTAGAACTAGGAACACAAGGCGTTGTATCCTACGGATTAAAAGAAATAGGGTATTGTCTGTAAGAAGTTAGCAGTGCAGCTGCAGAGTGCTACATTTTTGTCAGATTGTCTGAAAGAGTTCCCATAAAATTAGTGATCGGATTTTTGATCATCATAGCCATCATAGCGTTGAATTCCCCCTCAAAATTTAACATTACTTCACTTGAATTTTCGTCTAATGCGGTGATATTGGCGCTTAGGGTAAAAGGAAGTTTCTCGCTGGCAGCACCAAGGACAACACGTTCAAACGGAACTTGTTCCTTGCGTTTCAAGACTATTTGAGGCATTCCTTTCAGGGCAAACAGGAAAGTATCTTCATCAATGATCTCAAATTTATCGATAGATTCCGGCATTAAATTCTCAAAATTTTTCAGATCTGTGAGATATGTGTAGACAGCCTCATTACTCTTTTCAATGGTCTTTTTAGGTGTTTCTATATGCATAGTATCATGGTTTCCAGAGAGAAGGATCCTTTCTCCACTCCATTAGGGTATGTAATTGTTCTTCTTTTACGTAATTGGTCTCTGACGCTAATTGAATTAAGGTCTCAAAATCACTAAGTGTATGAAGGTCTATTTCTTTATTTTCGAAATTCTTTGATGCTATATCGAATCCATAAGTAAAAATAGCGATCATACCTTTTATTTTAGCTCCATTCGCAGCAAGAGCATCCACGGCATTTAAGCTACTTCTGCCTGTACTAATCAGATCTTCTATGACCACCACGGTCTGATCTTTCTCCAAAAGACCTTCTATTTGGTTCTGTCTTCCATGCGACTTAGCTTCGGGCCGTACATAGATAAATGGCAGTCCCAGGTATTCGGCCACCAAGACGCCAATTCCAATTGCGCCGGTAGCCACACCGGCAATAATATCTGGTTTTCCGTATAATTCTTCTACCTGTTTTGCGATCTCTTCCTTCACATAGTTCCTTATTACAGGAAAGGATAGGAGTATTCTATTATCACAATAAATGGGTGATTTCCATCCGGAGGCCCAGGTAAATGGATTTTCGGGTCTCAACTTTATTGCATTAATTTGCAGAAGTAGTTCTGCGGTTTTATTTGCAGTATGCTTGTCTAAAATCATTTCGCAAATGTATAAAGTTTTTGTTAATGACGCTCCCTTGGTTTTAACAAACAAACTCTCAGAAACTGTTAATGGTGAATACTTCCCTCTAAATGGAGCCGCCATTAAGACTGCATTGGATGCTTTGTCAAAAAAGAAGTTACAGGCTGCTTATATCTATCATCCCAATCACGAGGAGATCCTTAAAAAATTCACCAAGAAAATACCTCTGGTGGTGGCTGCCGGTGGGGTGGTGACAAATAAAAAGGGGAAAGTACTTTTTATTTACAGAAAAAATAAATGGGATCTGCCAAAGGGTGGTTTAGATAAAGGAGAAACGATTGAGGAATGTGCACTTCGCGAAGTGGAAGAGGAGACCGGAGTTAAAGGATTGAAGATCGAAAACTATTTGAAGACAACCTATCACGTATTTAAGAAAGGTGGTACTTATATGCTTAAAGAAGTACATTGGTATGCCATGAAAACATCCTATAAAGGCAAATTAGTGGGGCAGAAAAGTGAAAAGATCGAAAAAGTAAAATGGAAGGGGCCTCACAAGATCAAAAAGGCGCTGGAGAATTCATATATCAATATTCGATCGCTTTTCGAGGCAGACAATTTTCATTAAGCAGCTTTCGTGATCTCCAGAATGTCGTTCTTGCGTATAGGTTTATTCTTAAAGTCTATAATGTGATGCGAAGTAGACCTAAAGCGCTCAAACTGCTGGGTATCGTATGGGTCAATAGAGGAAGTAACTATGTTGATCCTTATTTTCGACTCAACTTCTAAGGCCAGAAACTTTTCCAGAAATTGCCATCCATCCATAATGGGCATATTGATATCCAGAAAGATCACCTGAGGTACCGGGATATTTTGTTCAATCATAGACGTAATTTCATCGATCGCCTCTTTCCCATTTACATAGGTCTTGATCTCCTCGGCAAGGTCAAATGAATTCAACATCTTCTTGATTCCGAAAACAGTAATGGGATCATCATCAATGATACAAATACTTTTAATTTTTTTCATTGAAGTATACTTTAAAGATGGTTCCTTTTCCAACCTTGCTCTCAACGGTTATTTTGCCATTCATGGCCTCAATTTGATTTTTGGTAATATAGAGTCCAATTCCCCGGGCATCCGGATTTTCATGAAAGGTCTTGTACATTCCAAAAAGCTTATCGCCGTGCTCTTCAAGGTCAATACCCAGACCATTATCCTTTATGGATAAGATCGTATAGTCATCTTTGATTTCGGCACTTAAATGAATAACCGGTTTTCGCATCGGATCTCTGTATTTAATACCGTTGGTAATGAAGTTCATTAGGATACTTTCTACATATGATGGCACTACATTTACTTCAATATTTTCGTCTACGTCATTAATGATCAATGCATTGCTATTCTTTAAAAAAGCGATTAGATTCTGTTCAACCTTAGTAATTCTCTTACTGAGATTAATGGTTTTCTTATCAAGATTTATTTTGGTACTGATCGCAACCACCTCATTTAGATTTTCAAGGGTTTCCAGTAAATTATCTGAAGCCTCCATCAACATCTTTATGATCCTGTTCTTCTCCTCTGCATCTGTTTCACTTACCAGGAAGTCTAGCAGCATAGAAAAATTAGCGGTGTGCGACCTTAAGTTATGCGATACGATATGCGCAAAGTTGATCAG
>JABDQS010000003.1 GCA_013042125.1 Eudoraea sp. | reverse complement strand
GAATACGGGTATTCATTTCCATGAAGTAGAATTTTCTGTGTTTGTCAACCAGAAATTCTATAGTACCGGCGCCTTCATATTTAATATATTCAGCAGCTTTAATAGCAGCCTTTCCCATGTCTTCCCTTAACTTATCTGTCATAAAAGGAGAAGGGGTTTCTTCAGTAAGTTTCTGATGTCTTCTCTGAATGGAACAATCGCGTTCAGAAAGATGGCATGCCTTGCCGTATTGATCTCCTACTACCTGGATCTCAATATGTCTTGGTTCCTCAATAAGCTTTTCCATGTACATCCCCCCGTTGCCAAAAGCTGCGGTCGCTTCTTTTACGGCGCTGTTAAAAGCAGCTTCCATATCCTCTTCCTTCCAAACGGCACGCATTCCTTTACCTCCACCTCCGGCAGTGGCTTTTATCATAACGGGATAGCCAACTTTTTTGGCTGTTTTTTTAGCATCTGCCACGTCCTTTAACAGACCTTCTGAACCGGGTACAATAGGAACACCTGCTTTCTTCATGGTTTCCTTGGCTGTTGCCTTATCTCCCATCCTGTCTATCTGTTCTCCTGTGGCACCAATGAACTTAATGTCGTGTTCTGCACAAATTCTGGAAAACTTGGAATTCTCGGATAAGAATCCATAACCGGGATGAATAGCATCTGCATTGGTGATCTCAGCTGCTGCAATGATGTTCGGGATCTTCAGGTAGGATTCACTGCTGGGCGCAGGTCCAATACATACAGCCTCATCAGCAAAGCGCACATGAAGACTTTCTTCATCAGCTTTGGAGTACACAGCTACCGTTTTGATGCTCATTTCCTTGCATGTACGAATAATTCTAAGGGCAATTTCACCTCTATTCGCTATGAGTATTTTTTTAAACATAATTAGCTACGTTTCGTGGCCAGAGAATTTATGTCTGCTCTGCTTTGGAGCATCCATGATTCTGGCAATGTTATTTTCTGCTTAGGAAGGGTCTACCAGGAATAAAGGCTGATCGAACTCTACCGGAGAAGAATCGTCTACCAATACTTTTACAATTTTACCTGATACTTCAGATTCAATATCATTAAATAGTTTCATGGCTTCAATAACGCATAAAACATCGCCTACGCCAATGGTGTCGCCTACTTCAACAAAAGCAGGTTTGTCCGGCGATGGTTTTCTGTAGAAGGTTCCGATGATCGGGGATTTGATGGTGACATATTTGGAATCTTCTTCTTTTTTTGAAGTTGTCGTTTCTGCAGGTGTGGCCGCGGCCGGCGGCGGAGCAGGTGCAGCTTGTGCCACAGGAGTAGGTATTTGCTGAATATATGTGGTCTCTCCTCCAGAATCAGCTGCTCCTGTTCTAATGGTGATCTTAATATCATCAGTTTCCAGTTTAACTTCACTGGCTCCTGATCTTGCCACAAACTTAATTAGGCTTTGAATCTCTTTAATATCCATGGAATTCTTTTTTGATTAGTTCTTGCTTAGTTATATGCCCATTTTAAATAAATGGAGCCCCAGGTAAATCCGCCACCGAAGGCTGCGAATACCAGATTATCTCCTTTTTTCAATTGCTGCTCATAGTCACTTAACAACAGTGGCAATGTAGCAGATGTTGTATTTCCGTACTTCTGAATGTTCATCATTACTTTGGATGGCTCAAGTTTCATTCTGTTAGCAGTTGCATCAATGATTCGTTTGTTTGCCTGGTGTGGCACAAGCCATTGTACATCATCATGGGTGAGATCATTTCTTTCCATGATCAGGGCAGCTGCGTCTGCCATATTGGTTACGGCAAATTTAAATACCGATTTACCATCCTGGTATACGTAATGCTGTTTATTTTTTACCGTTTCTTCCGATGGCGGTAACAGGGATCCTCCCGCTTCTATTTTGAGAAACTCCCTACCGGTACCATCAGATCGGAGATATTCATCCTGCATGCCAAGACCTTCGTTGTTGGGTTCAAAAAGTACCGCTCCGGCACCATCTCCAAAAATTATACAGGTGGTCCTGTCTGTATAATCCAGAATGGAAGACATTTTATCTGCTCCAATAAGAAGTACCTTCTTGTATTTTCCGGATTCTATATAGCGAGCTGCGGTAGACATTCCATATAAGAAGTTACAACAGGCAGCCTGTATGTCGTATGCAAATGCATTTACAGCACCTATTTTAGTAGCCACGTAAACAGCGGTTGAAGCAACGGGTAAATCGGGGGTGGCTGTTCCTAACAGAACAAGGTCTATTTCTTTTGGATCTATATTGCCTTTCTTCAAAAGATCCTCAGCGGCCTTTATTGCCAAATAAGAGGTGCCTTTATCCTTATCTTTAAGGATTCTCCTCTCTTTTATCCCGGTACGAGTAGTGATCCATTCATCATTCGTATCCATCATGGTCTCCAAAATTTTATTGGTCAACCTGTATTCGGGTACATAGGCCCCTACAGCTGTAATTGCTGCTGAAATTTTGGTCATACTATTATCGGTTTATAGGCGGAAACCTTAAAAAATGCTCCAAAAGTTGTGAAAAATAGTGATTTTTTGTGACTTTCTGCCCAATTTCAAGGTTTTTAGGGTTTTGTGCATACCCCATAAAAAAACTCCCATCTGTTATGATGGGAGTCTCATCGATCTTGTTCAGACTTACGCAGTTGCTTCTTCGGTCTTGTCTATAAGAACCTGGCCTCTGTAATAGAGTTTTCCTTCGTGCCAGTGAGCTCTGTGGTACAAGTGCATCTCACCAGTAGTTGGGTCTTTGGCAAGGGTTGGTGCCACTGCTTTATAGTGCGTTCTTCTTTTGTCTCTTCTGGTTTTGGAAATCTTCCTTTTAGGATGTGCCATTTTGAAACTTATTTATCCGTTAGTAAATCTTTTAAAGCATCCCATCTGGGATCCGTCTTATTATCGTTATTCTGTGTCTCTTTTGGTTGCAATTCTTCCAGTTTGCGCAATGCTTCAGATTTTAGTGTCCCATCTTCCACCCCGGGGTGAATTCGTTTCGTTGGAACTGCCAGCACAAGCATTTCATAAATGTACTGTGCAATATTGATCTGATGTTCCGCGTGCGGAATGACCAATACCTCATCGTCTTCATCATTGTACTCCTCTCCAAACTTAACCACCAAGTCTAGCGACGCTTTTACCGCCTGATCATAGGGTTCGTTTGTGAGATCGCAAGCGACATTTACAGTGCCTTCCGCACTCATGCCTAACTCCATCACTGTGGTCATTTTGTTTAATTGAACCTGTACTAAAATGTCAGTTTCATTAAACTCATGATACTCAAAAGATTCAAAGAACTTATTATTAATTTGATACTCAAACGAATGCGCACCTAGCTTTAATCCTGAAAAAGGAATGTTAAATTCCTTATGCATTGTCATCTTTTACAATCGTTTAAGGCGTGCAAAGATAATTTATTTTTATCAATTGCAAACCAATTTCCTAATTATTTCAGCTTCTCTTTTTGAGAAGGAATAGGCAAAAGGCACTAACTATGAGGCTCTTGCTTTCTGTTTCCTAAGAGGGTTCTTTGTTAATTCTTCATATTCCTTCCTATTCCTGAAGATCCTTATTCCCGTAAAGACCGCTTCCTTGAAAGAGCCTGCATCTGCTTCACCTTTCCCTGCTATTTCGTAAGCCGTTCCATGATCCGGAGAGGTTCTAACCCTGGATAAACCCGCGGTATAATTTACCCCTTTCCCAAAGGACAATGTTTTAAAAGGGATAAGACCTTGGTCATGATATGCCGCTAGAATGGCATCGAACTGCCGAAAATTGTCCGAACCAAAAAAACTATCGGCTGCATATGGGCCATAAATAAGCTTTCCAGTATCTGAAATTTCCTTAATGGTGGGTTTGAGCACCTCATCATCTTCCTTTCCAATTACCCCGTCATCGCCACTATGCGGGTTAATTCCCAGGAGGGCGATCTTTGGTTTCCGGATCGCAAAATCCATCTTTAAACTTTTTTCGATGATCCCAACCTTGCTTTTGATCAACTTCTTGGTGATAGACTGGGCCACATCCTTTACGGCAACATGGTCTGTCAATAACCCGACCTTTAATGTGTCTGTAACCATGAACATCAGGCTTTCGCCTTCCAATTCTTTTGCCAGATAATCTGTATGGCCCGGGAAATTAAAATCTTCTGCCTGTATGTTCTTCTTATTGATCGGTGCAGTCACCAAAATATCCACCTCACCTTTCTTTAAAGCTTCAACGGCTGCTTTTAAGGAGCGAATTGCATAGGCGCCGGCTTCTTCCGTGGCTTTTCCATAGGCGATATTAGGTGATTCTTTCCAGACATTCACCACATTGATCTTTCCTTCTATGGCACGGGAAGCAGTATCAACCCTGTGAAAAGTGAGCTCTATACCAAGATCGTTCTTTTGTTGAGAAATGGTCCTGGCAGAGGCAAAAATAACTGGGGTACACAACTCCATCATCCTCACATCCTCAAAGGTCTTTAAGATCACCTCGCAACCAATACCGTTCAGATCCCCAACGGAGATCCCAACTTTAATTTTTGAATTTTCATTCCTCATATAACTGTGCTTTGCACTAACTTTGCGTTCCCGGGTGGAAAGGTCTTTAATTGTAGTAAAAGTGACTGGAATTTGCTCTTTACGCTGCCACTTTCCACGCGATTTATTGTTCAAAAATAAGCTATAAAGCGCGTATTCATTGCGAAATTATGGCTTTTCTTAAAACTTCCGATGCATGTTTACAGGAATCATTGAAACCCTTGGAAAAATTACCCGCCTTAAAAAAGATGGAGGCAATTTGCACATAAGCATCTCCTCCGGAATAACTCCCGAATTAAAGGTAGACCAAAGTGTGGCACACAACGGGGTATGCCTAACGGTTGTGGACATCAACAATGATCAATACACCGTTACCGCGGTTGAAGAGACCTTGTTAAAGACCAATTTGAACGACCTTGAAGTTGGGGCTTTGGTAAACCTGGAGCGAGCCATGATCCTGGGTTCACGACTAGATGGCCATATAGTGCAGGGACATGTAGATACAACAGCAACATGCACCCGGGTGGAAGAAAAGGACGGTAGCTGGTATTTTACTTTTGCCTATGCCCCTAACAAAGAGCATGTGACCATAGAGAAGGGTTCGATCACCATAGATGGGGTGAGCCTAACGGTGGTAAATTCTCTTCAGGATTCCTTCAGTG
>JABDQS010000002.1 GCA_013042125.1 Eudoraea sp. | reverse complement strand
GAAGTATCCAATCCCAACAATCTACTGTCCGTTTGTCTATAGGCCCATACCGTCAATGCTCCCCTGATGGTAAACTCAACCCCCGTAGGTTCAAGCAGGATAAAATCTGCGATGAAGTTGGCATAGGGTTCAATAGTTAAACCCCAATCCTGGTAACGCTTTTCGTAAGACAGTGACAATTTGTTAGACGTTTCACTTTGTATTCGCAGATCTCCGAGTTCGATCCGTGCTGCAGAGTGATGAAGCCCGTCGCTAAAAAGTTCAGAAGGATTCGGGACCCTTTGTGAAAGTGAATAGTTAAATCTGAAAAACGTATTGTTGTTTTTGGAATACATTGCTCCGGAGGTGGCAGAAATAGTATTGAAATCGAGTACCGGATTTGTCAACAACTGTGTACCCAGGTCTTCGATCACAATGTCACTGAATTCCTGATCGTAGCCTCTTTCCTCCCATCGGGAAGTCTGATAAAATTTAGTAGCATCGATCTGAGAATAGTCGTAGCGAATTCCGCCGTCAATATCCCAATCAGGGGCAATTTTGTATTCTGCCGAGGCGTAAATTCCCAGATCTGACTTTTTATAATCCGGGATCAGCCTCCTTACACCCGTCGCCGGATTCGGAAAATTCTCCTGATATCTTCCCATTAAACCAAGCTGCATTACCAGCTTATCATCAGCATCCCACTTAAAGTCTGTACTCAGCGTGTGGGTAGTAAGCTGCAGGTCAAGGGAAGCCTGATCGTTGAGTTCACCACGCCGAACGTCGTATTCAAACCGGCGATTATTCTGATAATCGTATTGAATACTCCACTTTCCCAATCCCTGAAACCTCTTGTATAGAGCTATTTTCCCAAGGTAGTGAGTGACTTCCTGCCTCGGATTTTGCAGGTCATAGGTGAAAGGTCTAATGATCTCTGGTATTCCGCTGTTGATACTTCGAATCAGGTCATCGATATTGCCAATATGAGAAGCCCTGAGGATCGCTATTTCAGCATTGTAATAAGACAAGCGGGCATTAATACCCCAGTTAAAGGTCTTTTTGCCGAATTGCAAGGACACCCCGGATTCAGCAATTCCCGTATTGGACAAGGTGTAGTCCGGAGAATCCTGATCTCCCAGACGTTTATAGGATCCCTGGGCTTTCAGGAACCACTGATCTTTAAATACTTTAGATAATTCAGAGGAAACACTTCCGCCTCTTCCATTAGAGATCCCATTTAGGATCGTCTTCCCATACAGAGTATCCTCCTGTACCGGAATTATTTCCTGCTCCAGAAGGATAACCCCTCCAATGGCATCTCCACCGTATTGTAGGGCGGCCGCCCCTTTTACTATGGAAATGGCATTGGCAGCATTGATATCGATATTAGGTGCATGTTCATCACCCCATTCCATGTCCTGCATTCGAACCCCGTCATTCAGGACCAATACCCTGCTTCCATTTAATCCGTGGATCACTGGTTTAACTATGGTTGCCCCGGTATTGAGACTGGAAACACCGCTGAGCTCATTCAACGCGTCACCCAAACTGGCGCCACTATATCGCACCAAAGCTTCCGAAGCAAGGCGCTGTTCCAAACCTGAATTGGTCTTTTTTGTTACAGCTCCTCCAACTACCTGAACCTCATCCAGTTCTTCCAGATGGTGCTCCAATAGAAAGTCATTCTTCGTATTTCCTGATATCGCAACCGAAAATAACAAGGTTCTGCATTCGGGGTGCATGATTTCTAATTCATATTCCCCTTCACATAGATTCCTAATTTCGTAGTTTCCGTCAAAATCGGAAAGCGCTGAAACATCAAGTTCCGATATATACAAGGTAGCCCCGGCAAGAGGGGTTTTATTGTGAAAATCCAGAATTTTTCCGGACAAAGTGTTATTGCATTGCTGCCCTTTACCCAAAGCAGGTATAAGCACTAGGATCACTATAAACAAGTGTCTGAAAGTCATTGAAAGAGATATTAATTATTAGGTCTCAGCGCGTAAGGATGCCTGAGAGAATTTGTCCAGTTAAGTAGTTAAGAAAGGACAAATGGGGGAGGTCTGCCAAACAGGACCTGATCAAAAGCAACTTCGATGTTTACTTCATACAAGGAGCCAGAAGTCTGTTGTAACGGAGTTTGTAGGGATGGGGCAGGAAGGTCAGATTGCACTGCCAAATCATAGGAGATTGTTTCATTAAGAAGTGCAAATTCACAAAGTTCACAACTTATGGTATCCCCGGTATCATCATGAGACAGTGCGTGGTAGCTAAGCCCTTTTACAAAAAGAAATAGTCCGAGTAAAATAAAAGAGAATATTATCTTTACAGAATTTTGCCTCATGATTTCAAATTTAGTGAATGATTTTGTTTCCCTTGTTAAGGATATGCTAATATTGTAGGTAAAGGATAATTACTTCAGACAATTAGCGGGAAAAATAATCCGCTTTACGCAAGGCGGGCAGGCGCGTTGAAAACAAAAAAAAGAAGACTTCGATTCACTCCAATAAAGAAAGCGAGCTTCCTTTTTGGAGCTCGCTCGTCTTTTCACTTTTTTTGGTTTATGAGTGACCGCGGAGGGATTCGAACCCCCAACCCTCAGAGCCGAAATCTGATATTCTATCCAGTTGAACTACGCAGCCATTTCGAATTCGCTTTCTTAGCGAGCGCAATTTACGCAAAAAGAACTTTCTGGTGCCAATAAAATGCGTTCAAAAGGGATGCTTATGCCGCATTTCGTACACTTCCCAAAGTCATCGGTTCCCAATTTGGACAAATTTCGTTTTAACCCTTTCAGTTGCTCTTCTGACTTGCGCAATGCAGCTTCCATCACCCCTTTATTATTAATGGCATCCATCCTCGAAACCCGCCCTATGGCATTATCGGGAGCTACAGGACCGGAAAGGCCTTTATACTGAGCAATACGTTTTTCCGTGCGTTGTATAGCGGTTTCCAGCAAGGTCTTGAGTTCAGAGATTTTCATTAGTATTTGCTAGCTAAGATGCTTGCGTACAATGTTCGATATGGTCTTTCCATCGGCTTTACCTGCAAGTTCTTTTGTTACCAGGCCCATGACCTTCCCCATATCTTTCATCCCATCGGCTCCTACCTTGTTGATCGTTGACTGCACTACTTTTTCAACAGCCTCTTCACTGAGCTGTTCCGGTAAGAATTTTTCTATAATGGCAATCTGTGATAATTCTGTTGCAGCCAGATCTTCCCTGCCCTGGTCAATATAGATAGCTGCGCTGTCTTTCCGCTGCTTCACTAATTTTTGTACCATTTTGATCTCATCTGCTTCAGATAAAGAGCCACCTCCGCCTTTATCGGTTTGTGCCAATAACAAAGCTGATTTTATAGCACGCAGTGATTCCAGTGCTACAGCATCCTTAGCCTTCATTGCAGATTTCATTTCTTGCATTACCTTTTCCTGTAAGCTCATAGCTTCTAATTTTAAACACACGAAGATAAAAAAATAAACCCGAAATGATGGGGATCATTCCGGGTTCAGGCTTGGTTAAAATAACCTTTCAAAATAACTAACTAATCCACATTATCATGTAAAAAAGAATTGTTAGAACGCAATTGTATCTCATCATTGCTGTCCTCCCCTAAAGTTGTTCTGGAAACCTTCCCGTCCTTTGGATTTTCATTCAGATTAATCCCCTGGCGCTTATAGGCCGGCTCTTTCTCAATTTCTTCAATATGACTGAGACTGTTTTGGAACTTGTAATTGAAATCCTTTAATTTTCTTCTCCTTTCATCAGCTCGTGCTTTGAGTAATTCTTCAATGGGTGTACTCATAGGATCTATTTCTCCCTTATCCTTGCTCTCACTCGATTGTTCAAAGGCACTCACCGTTTTCTGCTCAAAGACCAGCTCCTCTTCAACGATCTTTGGATCATAATCCTCCGCTTTAGAACGGGCCCCTGTTAATTGCGATTCAAGTTCCATATAGTCGTCTAAACTGTAACGTGTTTCTCCTTCTTTGCTGTATTCCAACACAGGGATCACTTCTATATGGTCGTTGACATCCATGTCGCTGATCTCCTCATCCAGGGAAAAGGTAATGACATGTTCTTTCTCATCTTCCTCTTCAACGCTCTCAACAATAGGCAGATCAAAACTAAACGCAATTTGCTCTTTATTGTCTTCCTCAGCCGATACGGTTATAGGATCTACTACTTCTATATCAAAAAGTTCCTCTTTGGAATCAACGATCACAAAATCATTCTCATTCATCTCAGGAGCCACTACCTCGTCATAGAAAACATTAAAATTTCGAATGAAATTTGTGGTAGGGATCAGATCCATATCTTCTTCTATTTCCAAAGTGTGTTTTACTATTGGTTCAAATTCCTCCTCTTCTTCTTCCAGGAGTTCATGCACAACTTCAGGATCTTCGGTTAAGTTGTGTACAGCTTTCTGGTCATCCTCAAGGGTATGAATTATCTTCTTAGACTCTGTATTGACTATCTCATCCTGCTGATCCACATTGAATCCCGTTGCGATCACGGTAACTGCAATAGCGTCTCCCAGGGTCTCATCTTCCCCTACTCCCATTATAATATTGGCTCCATGACCTGCTTCAATCTGAATATGATCATTGATCTCCCCTATCTCATCTATGGTGATCTCCTTAGTACCGGAAACGATCAGTAACAAGACATTTTTTGCCCCAGTGATCTTGTTGTCATTTAATAATGGTGAATCAAGGGCCATCATGATAGCCTCCGTGGCCCTGGACGTACCAGATGCCATGGAAGATCCCATAATAGCAGTACCACTATTGGAAAGTACCGTCTTGGCATCGCGTAAATCAATGTTTTGTGTATAGTGATGGGTAATAACTTCAGCTATTCCCCGTGCAGCAGTGGCAAGCACCTCATCTGCTTTGGAGAAACCGGCTTTGAACCCCAGGTTACCGTAAACCTCCCGGAGCTTGTTGTTATTGATAATGATAAGCGAATCTACATGATCTCTCAGGCGTTCTATTCCTTTTTGTGCCTGTCGACATCTCATTTTTCCTTCAAACTGAAATGGCATGGTAATAATACCTACCGTCAGAATGTCCATTTCCTTTGCTAGTTTTGCAATGACAGGAGCCGCACCAGTACCTGTGCCCCCGCCCATACCGGCAGTGATAAAGACCATTTTTGTAGTTGTATCGAGCATAGACTTAATATCTTCCATACTCTCTATCGCAGCCTGTTCCCCTACTTCAGGATTTGCTCCGGCGCCTAAACCTTCGGTGAGGGAGACCCCTAGTTGAATTTTATTGGGTACAGGACTATTTTGAAGCGCCTGGGAATCTGTGTTGCAGATTACAAAATCTACTCCATTGATCCCGGCCTGAAACATATAATTTATGGCATTGCTGCCACCACCTCCAACGCCGATCACTTTTATTACATTACTTTGATTCTTGGGGAGGTCAAAGGAAATACTTTCAAATTCGGTGTTCTTGCTCATGTTATTCTTGTTACTGGTTAATGTGCTATGCTTTGTATTTATTCTGCGTTATCTAGGAAATCCTTAAGTTTTTCAGACCATCGGTCAAAGACCGATTTGCGTTCTCTTTTTGTAGCCGTGGCTGTAGTCATGTTTTCATGACCTTCCAGAACCATTTCCCGCTCTTTTTCTTCTTCCAGCGTCTTCAATCTGCGTTTGTCCTTATTTTCAACGGCATTCATTAAAAGTCCAACTGCAGTCGCGTATAGTGGACTTGCGATTTCTGCATCGGAGTCTCCGGCCAGATGTTCGTTGGGATATCCAATTCTGGTATCCATTCCGGTAATGTATTCTACCAGTTGCTTCAGATGTTTCAGTTGGCTACCCCCACCTGTAAGAACTATTCCGGCAATAAGTTTCTTTTTTTGCTCTTCATGCCCGTAATTTTTGATCTCCACATAGACCTGCTCCACTATCTCAACCACTCTGGCGTGAATGATCTTGGAGAGGTTCTTCAAAGTGATCTCCTTGGGTTCCCTTCCTCTTAAACCCGGAATGGATACGATCTCATTATCCTTATTTTCACCCGGCCAGGCTGAACCGAATTTCATCTTTAATAATTCTGCTTGTTTTTCAATAATGGAACAGCCTTCCTTGATATCTTCTGTTATGACATTTCCACCAAAAGGAATCACTGCAGTATGCCTGATTATTCCATCCTTAAAAATGGCAAGGTCTGTGGTACCGCCACCTATATCTATCAGGGCCACTCCGGCTTCTTTCTCTTCCTGACTCAATACTGCTTCTGAGGAGGCAAGCGGTTCGAGGGTTATATTATACAGATCCAGGCCGGCGCTTTTAATACATCGACCTATATTTTTTATGGAGGATACTTGCCCTACCACCACATGAAAATTAGCTTCGAGTCTCCCACCATACATTCCGATAGGCTGCTTTATTTCTGCCTGCCCGTCTACCTTGTATTCCTGAGGCAGTACATGGATGATCTCCTCCCCGGGTAACATCACAAGCTTATACACCTGATTGCAAAGTTTTTCCAGGTCGTCCTCATTGATCACTTCTTCAGAATTGGCTCTGGTGATATAATCACTGTGCTGTAAACTGCGGATATGTTGACCGGCTATACCTACAACAACAGATCCTATTTTTAAGCCCGAATTAGCCTCTGCCTGTTCAACGGCCTGCTGAATAGACTTGATAGTTTGTGTGATATTATTCACAACGCCTCTGTGTACCCCTAAACTTTTGGAACGGCCTATACCTAGTACTTCTATCTTTCCATACTCGTTTTCCTTCCCAATAATCGCCACTATTTTGGTTGTTCCAATATCTAGGCCTACTGAATAATTATCTTGTTCCATAGTTATTTATATTTTGGTGCACACTACCTGATTATCAAATTCTAAACTTACCACGGCATAATCCCGTAATGACTTATCCTTCATGGCTTTCGCATAAAATGCCTTGAAGTTCTTAAACTTGCTCTCCAAGTCCTCCACATTACCAAGATCAACAATGAAATCCTCCACCCGAAACTTTAATTGGTATCGTTCTTCCGATTGAATATGTATCCCAATTATATTCTTTCGTAGAAAGTCGTCCTGGTTTATATATTTCAATATCTCAAATACATCATCCAGACTTTTACCTGTAATCTCACCTGTGATAATAGGCACTCTGGCGGAGTGCATCTTGGATAATGGCATAGATTTACCATCCTCGTCCAGGTAAAATTTTGTACTTCCCTCTACACGTCCTATGGGCTGCCTTTGGAAAATTTTAGATGTAAG
>JABDQS010000341.1 GCA_013042125.1 Eudoraea sp. | reverse complement strand
ACACTGCTGAGGTAAAAGTAGAAACTGCCAAGAAAGAGATCGTTACTGAAACTGCTAAAGAGAACAGCGTTGCTCGTTTGTATCGTTTTAAGAATAGCAGGATCAAAAAGGAATTGTCTTTTAAGACCAAAAGAAACACTGCTAAATTGGCTTAATCCTTTATTTCCCTTTTTCCTTTCCAAATGGCCCTGATCAAATTTACCGGATAAACAATTTGAACTGCCAGAGTTATTAAGGCCAATGAGAAGATCACCATACTTACAGAAGTATTGTGTTCCCAATCTGCAACCACATTCTCGGAAGGGGGTAAAACAGTTCTGTAAAACAAGGAAGCGATATATATACTCAGCGGACCTAAAGCAGATATGATAACATGTATGGCATTTAAGCGATAAGAGAGGGACCTCTTATTGCGATAGGCGGTCCAATATCCAAAAGCCATAATAAATCCAATAAGCGCGAACAGGTGAAACCCAAATGTGTTCGAGATCACATAATACGTATCATTAAGATCATACGCCAATGCATTTTGCGGTATTACAAATCCTATACCGGCCATTATCAGACTTGCCGGGAGAAAAAAGTAATGGGGTCTTTTAAAAATAGAATTCATCAAACAGAGCTTATCACTAAAATAGCCCTAAAATCGGAATATCCAATATCTTATATTTTTTGATCTGCTTGAACTAGTGCTAATTTATTTCCAAGGGTGGTCCTACAACTGACATTTCGTTGTCCTCAAAGATCTTTCTGACCTCTTCTTTGGAGGGCTCATGGTCCAGGGAAGCCATGGTTAGGAAAAATTCCTCCAATTTCCCTGCCGGCTGAAATAACACGTTCATTTTTCCGGTCTTTGACACCTGTGTCCAGGCATGAGGCACTGCTCTTGGGAGAAAAATGTTATCGCCCTTAGTAAGTGTATATCTTTCCAGACCTACTTGAAAACGGTATTCTCCTTCGATCACATAGAAAACTTCATCCTGGTAATGATGCACATGCAGAGGTGTGCCTCTGCCGGGAGAAAGTGAGGTTTGTTCAAAAATTGCAAGGTCGCCATTGGTATCTGAACCGGAAACTTTTACATCCATGATATTGTTGTTTACTCCCTGGAGCACAATATGCCCATGCAAGCGACCCTCCCCGGCCGTAATCTTAAATCCTTTTTCTGCCCTTTTGGCTTGCTTTTCACTGATTGCAAAAGCTAAGAATGGGAAAGAAATAACCGCAGCTGCGGTTGCCATAAACTCGTTTCTTTTCATTGGGTAACAAATTTAGAGTGTTTGTTGAAAATGCTACCTCTGGTTAAGGTTATATCTAAGGTAGATTATAAAATGATCCCTGGTTGGGAAGAAGTCAACTTTATTTCAGGGCTGTTTTTTCCGATGTGCAGCCTTTTTTTACGGTAAGTGGTTTTAGGGGTGGTGTACGTTCACCGATGATTTTTTACACTTTAGCCAAGTTCTTGCCAGATACCGAAAAATAGGGGTTTTTCAGCGAACGGCAACCCGGCAAAACCCCTCTCACGGCGTTTTTATTATATAAAACGCACAACATGAAAGCTATCGTAACTTTACTTTTTATTCTTTTTATCGGATTCGCTGCTCAGGCTCAGGAAAACACTGCTGAGGTAAAAGTAGAAACTACCAAGAAAGAGATCGTTACTGAAACTTCTAAAGAGAACAGCGTTGCTCGTTTGTATCGTTTTAAGAATAGCAGGATCAAAAAGGAATTGTCTTTTAAGACCAAAAGAAGTACTGCTAAATTGGCTTAATCCTTAAGCAACCATTTCTTGCCTGCACTTACCTTAGGAAATATATTTACTCTTAGTCCAAATTTTGACGCATTGTTTACCCAGAAGAAATTTATATCCTTCTTTGGCCAGATAACTACATAACTTATTTCCTTATTCAACAGTTCTTCTGCAAGAAGTACAAGATTATAACGGTCCTTGTAACTTATGTTGGTTTCCTTTAGTTGTAAACAGTCGATCAATACCTTGGGTTGTTTTGACTCTGAAATGACTTGAAAGATACCCGCAATGTCTGCAATATCAAATCTACCTGTGGCCTTTATGTACCAAAAGTCTTTTTTATAATCCCCAGTAATTTCCATTAGTTACCATCTTCAATCTTGGTATCGGTTTCGGAAGCCTCTTCCTCATCCTCTTTAGCAAGCGAATGTTGTAGAATATTGATCTTTTTAAGCTTGGCCTTCCAGGTTTTAAGACTTTCTTTCTGCTTATTTAATTTTTGTATAACCTCTTTTACAAGCGGATTGTCTTCTGAAGCATTGGAGAAGAATTGTAAATTGTTTTCCAGCTGATTGATCTCACTCTTGCCCTCTTCAATTTTACGCCTGATAAAACTGCGCTCCTTCTGCAGGGCGTATTCATCATCTCTGGAAGTTAATTGCTGTAATTTATTGCCATATTTCAATAACTCTGACTCTTGTTGGGTGACTCCCAGTTTTTTGAGGATGGCATCTACCACCTTATTGAACTTGCCATTGATGTGCTTTTTATTAAATGGTACCCTGCCAATGGATTTCCATTCGTCAATAAAGGATTTGATACTAGCAATGTCTTTTTCCCTGTCTTTTCCCGGTTCAAAAGCCTGCAGCTTCTCCAAACAGGCATTTTTCTTCGCCAGATTTTCCGTTTCTGCTCCGCTTGCTTTATTCTTTTGCGCATGCATACGGTCAAAGTAATGGTTACAGGCCGTTTTAAACTCTTTCCAGATACTGTCTGAATATTTTCGTGGTACATGTCCTATCTGTTTCCATTCCTGCTGTATTCGCTTCATTTCCGGAGTGGCCTTAGCCCATTCTTCACTGTCCTTCAGGGAAACTGCCAATTTCACCAACTCTCTTTTCTTATCCAGATTATCTTGCTGCTCTTTTTTAAGGTTCTTATAGAAGACATTTTTCTTTCGATTAAAGGCCCTTACCGCTTCCTTAAATCGACTCCAGGTTTCTTCGTTCACCTTTTGAGGTACTTTGCCTGCCTTAAAAAAGGCGGTGCGCAGTGCTTCCAATTCCTTGATCTGTTTTTGGAGTCCTTTGTGATGGGTAGCAACATTCTCTCCTAGTTGGGTAATGGAAGCAATTAGCTCATTCTTTTTGACAAGATTCTCCTCAAATCCTTTCTCCATCTCCTTGAAATGATCCTGTCTGCGGTGGTGCATAGCCTTTGTGGCATTGCTGAATCGCTCCCAAATGGCCTCTCTGTGTTCCTTGTCAACTGGGCCAATATCCTCTTTCCAGATCTTATGAAGGGTTTGGAGTTCCCGGAATGCCTTGTTCAGATCAGATTCTTCTGCCAGGGCTTCAGCGCGCTGCACTAATTTTTCCTTTTCTTCAAGGTTGTGTTTAAAATCGAGATCGCGTAACTCCCTGTTCAGATGCAGGAAGTCATAAAATATCTCTATATGATGGTGATAGGTACGCCATACATCACTGTATTGGCTCCTGGGTACTGATCCTGCATGGCGCCATTGCTCCTGGAGGTCCTTAAAATTCTTATAGGTAGTATTGATGTCTTCTTCTACGTTTACCAGCGCTTTCAGATCTTCTATGATCTGTAAACGTTTTTCAAGGTTTTGTTTTAGATTGGTCTCCAGGGTTTTGTAGTAGGCATTGCGCTTTTCCCTGTATTCTGAGTAAACCTCATTAAACTGCCTTTTGGCAACTGAATTGTACCTAAAATCGATTTCATTTCCGCCATGGCTAATAAATTCCTCCTTTTTTTCTTCCAGGAACTCCTGAAACTTAAGATCGAATTCGGTTTTTATCCCGTCAACGTGATTTTTAATGGCCTGCACCTTCTCATTTCGAACCAGACGTTGTAATTCACCAACCAAATTCTCCATGGTCATGGAGTGGTAATCATGCATCGGTATGTGATGTCTCCGGTGGTTGTGCTCATCCTCTGCATCCTCCGCATTGGTTTCCTCTATTTCATTAAGTCCATCCTCCTTTTTCTCCTCGGCAGGAACCTCTTTTTTTTCTGCAGCCGGCACTTCTTTTTCGGCTTCCACCGCTGTTTTTTTCGCGCTTGCCTTTTTGGTCGTTTTTTTCTTGGTGTCCGTAGCTGCGGTGTCTGCTGTATCTCCCGATGTTTTCTTTGTAGTTTTTGCCGTCTTTTTCTTCTCCTCAACCACCTCTGCTATCTCTTCAACATCAGCAGTGATTTTAGCTATTTTTTTGGTGGGTTTTTTCTTTGAGGTAACGGCATCCTTTTTCACGGCAACATCTTTTGCTGCTGCCTTTGAAACTTTTTCGGTGGTTTTCTCTGAGCTCTTTTCTTTCTCAGTAGTTTCCGATGGTATTTTACCCCCTACATCAGTG
>JABDQS010000339.1 GCA_013042125.1 Eudoraea sp. | reverse complement strand
GATCTAACCCCTGAATTAAAGGAGCGAATCGACTTTGAATTACAAACCATCGAGAATTCGGGATATCCCGGTTATTTCCTGATAGTTGAGGATTTTATCCGGGAAGCGCGTAATATGGGAGTGTCTGTTGGTCCGGGTCGTGGTTCGGCAGCAGGCTCGGTAGTGGCCTATTGTTTAAAGATCACAAACATAGATCCTTTAAAATACAATTTGCTTTTTGAGCGGTTCCTGAATCCGGACAGAGTTTCAATGCCTGATATTGATATCGACTTTGATGATGAAGGACGTGGGAAGGTCATGGAGTATGTGATCAATAAATACGGAGCCAATCAGGTAGCCCAGATCATAACTTATGGCACTATGGCGGCTAAATCTTCTATTCGGGATACAGCCAGGGTATTGGATCTGCCATTGCCAGATGCAGATCGTATTGCGAAACTTATTCCTACCATGTCCAAACTTGGTAAGATCTTTAACCTTCCTGAAGCGGATCTACGCAAGAAATTCAGGTCGGACGATCTTGCTAAAGTAAATCAGCTACTGAATATTTCGGAAGGAGATGATCTGGAGGCCCAAACTGTGAATATGGCCAGAGTATTGGAAGGTTCTTTGAGGAATACGGGCATCCATGCCTGTGGAGTGATCATTACTCCAGACGATATAACCAATTTTGTGCCTGTCGCCACTGCCAAGGATTCTGACCTTTATGTTACTCAGTTCGACAACTCGGTCGTAGAAAGTGCAGGATTATTAAAAATGGATTTCCTGGGTCTTAAAACTCTGACTCTAATAAAGGATACTGTAAAGATTGTAAGTGCCAAACATGGGATTGATCTGGTGCCTGATGACTTTCCGTTAGACGATGCTACCACCTACGAGCTTTTTCAAAGAGGAGATACGGTTGGGATATTTCAATACGAATCGCCGGGGATGCAGAAGCACCTCAAGGAATTAAAACCTTCCGTTTTCGATGATCTTATTGCCATGAATGCCCTATACAGACCGGGGCCCATGGAATACATTCCCAGTTTTATTGAGAGGAAACACGGGCGGGAAGAGATATCCTATGACCTCCCGGAAATGGAGGAGATCTTAAAAGACACCTATGGTATTACGGTGTACCAGGAGCAGGTAATGCTTCTTTCCCAAAAATTGGCAGGATTCTCTAAAGGTGAAGCCGATATTCTTCGGAAGGCCATGGGGAAAAAGATCTTTTCGCTCCTACAGAAATTAAAGCCACAATTTCTCGATGGTGGGGAAAAGAATGGGCATCCACGAGATATACTTGAGAAAATATGGAAAGATTGGGAAGCATTTGCATCCTATGCCTTTAATAAGAGTCATTCAACTTGTTATGCCTACATCGCCTACCAGACGGCCTATCTGAAAGCCCACTACCCTGCAGAATATATGGCGGCAGTGTTGTCTAACAACATGAACGACATTAAGCAGGTTACGTTTTTTATGGAGGAGTGTAAACGCATGGGACTGGAAGTACTGGGCCCGGATGTTAATGAGTCTTATTACAAATTTGCCGTTAACAAAGAAGGTGCGGTACGCTTTGGCATGGGAGCCATTAAAGGGGTTGGCCGTTCTGCTGTAGAGACCATTGTAGAAGAAAGAAAGGCCAATGGGCCTTTTAGGTCTGTCTTTGATCTTGCAAAGCGAATTGATCTAAGGGCCGCCAACAAAAAAGCATTTGAAAACCTTGCCCTCGCAGGTGGATTCGATTCATTTGGCAATACACACAGAGCACAGTATTTTTATTTGGAAGGGGAAGGCATTACCTTCCTTGAAAAGGTGATTCGATACGGGGCCAAGTTCCAGGAAAATGAGAACTCATCCCAGGTGAGTCTCTTTGGTGATGCCAGTGAGGTACAGATACCTGAACCAGTGGTTCCGCCTTGTGAAGAGTGGGGAACCATGGAAAAACTGAGACGTGAGAAAGAGGTAGTTGGCATATATATTTCAGGGCATCCATTAGATGATTTCAGGGCAGAGATCAAAGCATTTGCGAATGCAAACGTTTCGTTTTTCCATAACCTTGATGATCAGATCAACAGAGAATTAAGCTTCGCAGGTGTGATCACTGATGTGCAGCATCGTGTTTCCAGAAATGGCAAAGGTTGGGCCGTGTTTACCCTTGAAGATTATACAGACACCTTTGAATTCAGGATCTTTGGGGAAGAGTATTTGAAATTCAGGCATTTTCTGATGATCAATTCCTTTGCGTTTATAAAGGTCTTTATTCGGGAAGGTTGGGTAAACCGTGAAACAGGCAAAAAAGGGGGTCCAAGATTACAGTATAACCAGTTTATGCTCTTACAGGAGGTGATGGAGAATTTTGCAAAAAAATTAACCATTAAACTCAATATAGATCAGCTCGAGGAAGCCAATATATTAGATCTAAAGGACACACTTAGGTCCCATAAGGGAAAACACCCTTTACAATTTACTGTCTATGAAATGAAGGACGAGATAAAGGTGACACTTTCCAGTAGAAAACAGAAGGTACAGATAAGCAGTGAGTTATTGGCAACCCTCGAAAATAAAGAAGTTCATTACAAACTCAACTAATAGCCATACCTGATATCATCATAGGTAAAACGAATATGATGCCGGTAAGGAAAAAGGTAAATAATTGACTAAATTTGCATAATTGTAAAAAAGTAAATCATGGCAT
This sequence comes from Eudoraea sp., assembly GCA_013042125.1. Taxonomy (GTDB): domain Bacteria; phylum Bacteroidota; class Bacteroidia; order Flavobacteriales; family Flavobacteriaceae; genus Muriicola. Next base: position 1,443 of record JABDQS010000339.1, on the reverse strand, counting down.
TAGAAATAACAGATGCTACTTTTGACGAGGTAGTTTTAAAAAGTGAAAAACCCGTAGTGGTCGACTTTTGGGCGGCTTGGTGTGGTCCTTGCAGAATGGTAGGTCCTATCATTGATGAGGTAAGCTCTGAATATGAAGGAAAAGCTGTTGTAGGAAAAGTAGATGTAGATAGCAATCAGGAATTCGCAGCTAAATACGGTGTTCGTAATATCCCAACAGTGTTGGTATTTAAGAATGGTGAGATCGTAAACAGACAAGTAGGGGTTTCTCCGAAAAAGGTTTACACAGATGCTATAGACGCTGCATTGTAAGTAACTTATTTATCATATAAAAAAGGCTCGGATAAATCCGGGCCTTTTTTATGATTTGAGGGGAATCAGGACATGAGTAATCCCATCTAATTTGTCCACATATCCGTATCTTAGAGGCATGAAGATACAAAGCGAACTTCAGGATGGAAAACTATTCCAAAATCTGGAACTGCTTGCAAAGCAGGTAGTGGAGGGTTTCATCAGTGGGATCCATAAAAGTCCGTTTCACGGGTTTTCCGCAGAATTTGCTGAGCATAAGATCTACAATACCGGAGAGAGCACCAAGCACATAGACTGGAAGCTGTTTGGCAAGACGGACAAGCTCTATACAAAACGTTATGAAGAGGAGACCAATCTGCGATGCCATATGATATTAGATAATTCTGCCTCCATGTATTACCCGGAACGAAAAGAATTAACTATTGATAATTTAAATAAGATCGGATTTGGGGTTTTGGCAATTGCAGCCTTGATGAATATCCTCAAAAAACAACGAGACGCAGTGGGTCTCAGTATTTTTGCAGATACGTATAATTATTATTCCCCGGAGAAAGGAAGTGAACGCCATCATCAAATGTTACTGGCAAAGCTTAACGAAGTAAGCTTAGAAAAGGAACCGGAAACTGACACCAGGACCTATACCTTTATTCACCAGATCGCCGAAAAACTCAAAAGACGAAGTCTGATCTTCCTTTTTACGGACATGTTTCAGAATAATGCAGATAACGATTCATTGATTGATGCCTTACGCCATTTAAAGTATAACAAACACGAGGTGGTGATCTTTCATTTATTGGATACAGAGACTGAGGTAGCTTTTAACTTTGAGAATACCCCGAAACGCTTTATGGATGTGGAAACAGGTTCTTATATAGATGTCTATGCCGACACAATCAAGGAAGCCTATGAAAAGGAAGTAGCTGCGTTTATTGCGAAATTAAAACTGACCTGTGCCAAATACAAGATCAAATATGTAGAGGTAGATGTACAGGAAGATTTTTCCAAGGTCCTTAATACTTTTATGATAGAGCGGCAGGTATTTGGTTAGAGCTCGTTTATTTTAAAAATTTGTTTGTGTAATTCAAGAAGCAGCGTATATTTGCATCCGCCTACGCACCACAGAGGAGCAGTG
>JABDQS010000338.1 GCA_013042125.1 Eudoraea sp. | reverse complement strand
CTTACGGTATCGCTGGGCTTGTCCGTACCGGGATACGAGATGGTATAAACACCCTTATCTATTGTCCAGCTGAAATCGGTCTTTACATCAAGTGTATTTCCGGTATATGAATGGTATCTTCCCAGGTATAAATAATTGAAGATCCATTCTTGTCTGTGGTTTTGACGTTCTGTTTCTGAGGTACTGGTGATATCTGTTTTGGCCCAGATGCCAATGATGGGATCATTATTCTCTGGTACTCTGGAACAGTTACTTGCCAGGATAATGGCAATAATGGCCATGAGGGATGCTAGCTTTTTCAAAATGTAGGTTTTTTAGATTTGGGATCTAGGTTAAATTCCTAACGGCCCCAACTTCCCATCTATTGCCAATTATCGATGAAATACACTTTCAATAGCATTTTATTCGACGAACGTCAACTATTTCTTACATAAAATCATTAAGAGTTGCAATTGTATGCTATCCTTAGAATAAAATATTCTATGGACTCTTCCTGAGAATTATGTTAAAATTACCTATTTTTGATGCGCCTTAATAGCTAGGGAAAAACAAGAGAAGTGCCTGTAAATGGATGTCTGCTAAGACCGCTGTTTAAGGCTTATTAATACAATATAAAATAATAGAATTATGAAAATTACAGTAGTGGGAGCCGGTGCCGTAGGGGCAAGTTGTGCAGAATACATTGCCATTAAAGATTTTGCTTCGGAAGTGGTTTTGTTGGATATTAAAGAGGGATATGCCGAAGGGAAGGCGATGGACCTTATGCAGACGGCCTCATTGAATGGCTTTGACAGCAAGATCACCGGAACCACAGGCGATTATTCTAAGACGGCCAATAGTGATATTGCCGTGATCACCTCAGGAATACCAAGAAAACCGGGAATGACAAGAGAAGAACTTATCGGTATCAATGCTGGCATTGTAAAGACAGTAGCTACCAGCCTTATAAAACATTCACCGAACGTAATTTTAATAGTGGTTAGTAATCCCATGGATACAATGACCTATTTGGTTCATAAGGTCACAGGACTACCAAAAAATCGCATCATTGGGATGGGAGGGGCCCTGGACAGCGCACGATTCAAATATCGCCTGGCTGAGGCTTTGGATGCTCCTATTTCTGACGTGGATGGAATGGTTATTGGCGGACATAGCGATACAGGAATGGTGCCACTCGCCAGACATGCCTCTAGAAATAGTGTAAAAGTATCCGAATTTCTATCAGCAGATCGTTTGGCCCAAGTTGTGGAAGATACGAAAGTGGGAGGTGCTACCTTAACAAAATTATTGGGAACAAGTGCCTGGTATGCTCCCGGAGCTGCAGTTTCAGGGCTTGTACAGGCAATTGCCTGCGATCTGAAGAAACTATTTCCCTGTTCTACTTTTCTTGACGGGGAGTATGATTTGAAAGACATTTGTATTGGTGTCCCTGTTATTTTAGGAAAAAATGGGATCGAAAAAATTGTGAAGATCGACCTCGATAAGGCAGAGAAAGACAAAATGCAGGAGAGTGCCGAAGGGGTGAGAAAGACCAACAATTTATTAGATGTTTAAGTGGCGAGATCTGGATAAAAAATTAGGCGTTCCTTTGGGAGCGCTTTTTTTTTAGACCTAAACCAACAAGAAATCCAAGCTTGAGCAGTGGTTTCCATCGGGCTATAAATCCAGCAAATTAATTGTCAGTTCCTGCTGGAAATGATATATTTGCACGCTATTTACGGATACCATCAATTAATTCAAAACACAGATGCAGAATAAAGGACTGATTAAGCTTTTTGCTTTCTTGTTCGGGCTTGTAAGTATTTATCAACTCTCTTACACCTTCATTACCAGTAAAGTTGAAGACGAGGCTGAAACATATGCTTCCGCAAAGATCCCGTCTACCGTTGATAATTACGTCGCAGAACGCGAGGCCATGGAAGCCAGATATTTAGATTCTATTGGAGACAATACCGTCTTGGGCTTCACTACCTACAAAGATGCCAAAAAGAAAGAGCTTAATAAAGGGCTAGACCTAAAAGGAGGTATCAATGTAACCCTTCAGATCTCGGTAAAGGATATCTTAAAGGGGCTTGCAGATAACACTAAGAACCCTGTATTTAATAAGGCCCTGGCCGATGCAGATACCGCTTCTAAAAACAGCGATGATACCTACATAGACTTGTTCTTTGAGGCTTTCGAAAATATAAAAGGTGATTCAAAACTTGCCTCTCCGGATATTTTCGCAAACAAAGGGATGAGTGACGAGATCAATTTTCAAATGACAGATGATCAGGTAAAACCGATCATCCGAAGAAAGATCGATGAGTCAATAGTCTCAGCTTTTGAAGTACTTCGCGAACGTATAGATGGTTTTGGAGTAACACAACCAAACATTCAGCGGGAAGGGACCTCAGGACGTATATTGGTTGAATTACCCGGGGCAAGAGATATAGCAAGAGCACAGGATCTTCTCTCCAGTACTGCACAACTTGAATTCTGGGAGACCTACGAGCCGGGTAATCAAAGCCTGATCAATTTCTTTATACAGGCCAATGATCGCTTAAAGACCATGGTGGAAGTTTCATCCGAGGAGGAGGTCAAGGAAGCGTCTGAGATTGATTCTTTATTATCTGATGTAGCTCAGGATTCACTCGACCTTACCGCCGAGAGCAATCCGCTATTTGAAAAATTACAATTGAACGGGCCAGGGTATGCCATTGCGATCGCAGCAATAAAAGATACAGCCGAAATAGGTTCATGGCTCAGGATGCCGGAGATCCGAAGATTACTACCGGCAGATGTCCAATTCACCAAGTTCCTTTGGGAACGTCCTTCCCAGGATTCAGAGGTGGCAGGTCTATTTGCCCTAAAATCTAACAGAGATGCCCTGCCGCGTATCAGTGGAGATGTCGTTAGCGATGCGAGGGATCAGTTCGACCAATTCAACAGGCCTGCTGTAGGTATGGATATGAATGTACGGGGTGCCAAGGAGTGGGAAAAACTTACAAGCGAAGCCAACCTGAACAACACGGGTATCGCTATTGTACTGGACAATAAAGTATATACCGCACCCGGGGTTTCCCAGGTGGGAGGTATTTCTGGAGGTAGTTCAGAGATCACTGGAACTTTTACCGTAAATGAAACTAAGGATATCGCCAATGTACTGCGGGCAGGTAAATTACCGGCATCTGCAGATATCATCGATTCCTTTGTTGTAGGACCTTCACTGGGGCAAGAGGCCATAGACAGCGGGTTTACCTCTTTTATGATTGCCATGATCTTTGTTTTGATCTGGATGATCTTCTACTATGGGAAAGCAGGTATTGCTTCTGATATAGCGCTCAGTTTCAACATTGTCCTGATTTTTGGAGTACTGGCGAGTTTGGGTGCTGTACTTACCTTACCCGGGATTGCAG
>JABDQS010000331.1 GCA_013042125.1 Eudoraea sp. | reverse complement strand
TCCCGGATCCTATTACCCGGGTAACCTGGGATAACTATATTACGGTATCCAAAGCAGACGCTACAGAACTTGGACTCATCAATGAGAATGTTGCCAATGGAGGATTAGATGGCAGTTATGCCAAAGTAACCGTGAATGGCGTGAGTCTGGATAATGTTCCGGTGATCATTCAACCAGGGCAGGCACCAAAAACGGCCGGACTTTCTTTTGGGTATGGTAGAAAAGTGGGGATGAAAGAGGAGATGCAAACAGGAATTAACGCCTATGCTGTCTACACTGATTTTAATACAATTCAGACAGTATCCATTGAAAAGGCTAGCGGTATGCATGAGTTTGCCTGCATACAATTACAAAATACCCTCATGGGAAGGGGTGAGATCATCAGAGAGACCACCCTTGAGAAATTTGCTTCAGAGGATGTACATGAGTGGAATCCTGTACCGCAAGTTTCTCTGAACCATCAGGAAGTTCCTGCTACAACCGTAGATCTATGGACATCTTTTGATCGTTCTATAGGGCATCATTTCAATATGTCTATAGACCTTAATGCCTGTACCGGATGCGGGGCCTGTGTTATTGCATGCCACGCAGAGAACAATGTGCCTGTTGTTGGGAAAACAGAGGTCCGAAGATCCAGGGATATGCACTGGTTGCGAATAGACAGATACTATTCTTCAGAAGATACTTTTGAAGATGACAATATAAAGAAGGACGAATTTTCAGGCGCCTTCCAGTCAAAATCGGGCTTTGAGGAAATGGAAAGTGCCGCGGTGAATCCGCAGGTAGCTTTTCAGCCGGTAATGTGTCAGCATTGTAACCATGCTCCTTGTGAGACTGTATGTCCGGTTGCAGCTACATCACATAGCAGACAAGGGCAGAATCAAATGGCGTACAACAGATGTGTTGGTACAAGATATTGCGCTAACAACTGTCCTTATAAAGTGAGACGATTCAACTGGTTCTTGTATAACAACAATGACGAGTTCGATTTCCATATGAACAATGATCTTGGAAAAATGGTCATTAATCCGGATGTAACGGTGAGATCCAGAGGGGTTATTGAGAAATGTTCACTTTGTATCCAAATGACGCAAAAAACGATCCTGGATGCAAAACGCGATGGAAGAGTTATTGAGGACGGAGAATTTCAAACGGCTTGTTCCAATGCATGTAGCAACGGAGCAATTGTCTTTGGAGATATAAATGATGAAGAAAGTAAGGTGGCCGAATTGAAAAAAGAAGACAGGATGTACCACTTGTTAGAAGCTGTAGGCACGAAGCCAAATGTTTTCTATCATGTGAAAGTACGAAATACCAACGAAGCTTAATCAAGAAATAAACAACGAACTATAACAGAAATCTATGGCGTCGCATTACGAAGCACCTATACGGAAACCCCTTGTTATTGGAGACAAAGACTACCATGACGTTTCGGTAGACATTTCTGCTCCGATTGAAGGGAGAGCCAACCGGCAGTGGTGGATAGTATTTTCCATCGCTTTAGCTGCACTCCTTTGGGGAATTGGTGCTATAATTTATACGATCTCTACAGGTATTGGTACCTGGGGGCTCAATAAAACAGTAAACTGGGCATGGGATATCACCAACTTTGTATGGTGGGTAGGTATTGGTCATGCCGGGACACTGATCTCTGCGGTACTATTGCTGTTCCGTCAGAAATGGAGAATGGCTATAAACCGCTCTGCGGAAGCAATGACCATATTTTCTGTGATCCAGGCAGGATTATTCCCGATCATACACATGGGTAGACCATGGTTGGCTTATTGGGTGGTCCCGATTCCTAACCAGTTTGGATCTTTATGGGTAAACTTTAATTCCCCTTTGTTGTGGGACGTTTTCGCGATCTCTACATATCTTTCTGTATCTCTGGTTTTCTGGTGGACCGGCCTCTTACCAGATTTTGCAATGATCAGGGATAGGGCCGTTAAGCCTTTCCAGAAAAAGATCTATGGCCTGGTGAGTTTTGGGTGGACAGGTAGAGCCAAGGATTGGCAGCGATTTGAGGAAGTTTCTCTTGTGCTGGCCGGTTTGGCAACACCTCTTGTACTTTCTGTACACACTATTGTATCCTTTGACTTTGCTACTTCGGTAATCCCCGGATGGCACACTACTATCTTCCCTCCGTATTTTGTTGCCGGGGCAATTTTCTCCGGTTTTGCCATGGTGCAAACTTTATTGATCATCATGCGAAAAGTTTGTCAGCTGGAGGCTTACATTACCGTTCAGCATATAGAATTGATGAACATTGTAATTATGGTAACGGGGTCCATAGTGGGATGCGCCTACATCACAGAGTTGTTCATTGCGTGGTACTCCGGAGTAGAATATGAACAATATGCATTTCTTAACAGGGCAACAGGACCTTATTGGTGGGCTTATTTGTTGATGATGAGTTGTAATGTGGTATCCCCACAGATCATGTGGTTCAAAAAGATCAGGACCAGTATTGTTATTTCTTTTATAATTTCCATCGTAGTGAACGTTGGGATGTGGTTCGAACGTTTTGTGATCATCGTTACATCGCTGCATCGCGATTACCTACCATCATCATGGACCATGTTCTCGCCAACATTCGTTGATATCGGAATATTTATAGGAACCATTGGCTTCTTCTTTGTACTCTTCTTATTGTATGCGAGAACCTTCCCTGTAATTGCTCAGGCAGAGGTAAAATCAATTCTAAAAGCCTCTGGATCCAAATACAAAAAACTCAGGGAAGCAGGCAAACCCCTGTACCAAATGCCGGCGATTAAGACCGGAAAAAAGGAAGTGAAAGCCGCGCCAAAATCGGATGAGAAGCCTGAAGGCAAAGTTTCAGATCTTCTTTCCAAATTGGGCTCCTTTGATCCTGCAAAAGATAAGGCAGATGACCTTAAAAAGGTGAAAGGGATAGGGCCAAAAATGGAAACTACCCTAAACCAAATAGGTATTTATACATTCGCTCAGGTTAGTAAAATGACCAAAACAGAGTATGATCTATTGGATGAGATAACAGGATCTTTCCCTGGAAGGGCACAGCGAGATGATTGGGCCGGACAGGCTGGTAAATTAAATAAGAACTCATAGATATGGCCTCTAAAGTTATACATGCTTATTACAATGATGATGACATCCTAATGCAGGCTGTTAAGAAGGTGAAGGCTACCAAAAATCATATTGAGGAAGTCTATTGCCCATTCCCGGTTCACGGACTGGATAAGGCCATGGGATTGGCTCCCACACGGATAGCGATAACATCCTTTATGTATGGAGTACTTGGTTTAATAGTAGCCATTGTGATGATGAATTATATCATGATAGAAGACTGGCCTCAGGATATTGGGGGTAAGCCCAGTTTTACGTACATGGAGAACATGCCGGCCTTTGTACCTATTATGTTCGAAATGACCGTATTTTTTGCCGCCCACCTTATGGTGATTACATTCTACCTAAGGAGCAGGTTGTGGCCATTTAAAAAAGCGGAGAATCCCGATCCTCGTACAACTGATGATCATTTTGTAATGGAGATTGAAGTGTATGGCGATGAGAAAACATTGATGGAGATGCTGAAGCAGTCCGGAGCAGTTGAGATTAATAAGGTAGAAAAGTAGTTCAGGAATTATGAAGAGTATACTAAAAATAGGAATTTTGTTTAGTGCCGTACTTGTTATGGTTTCTTGTGCGGACAAGGATAACAGGAACTATCAATACATGCCAAATATGTATTTTCCTGTGGGCTACGAAACCTATCAGGAAGTAAATTTCTTGCCCAGTGGTACTGAAGCAATGCAACCTGCAGATAATACGATATCCAGAGGATGGCTGCCATATGAATTTGCAAATGACCTGGAAGGTAAAGATATGGCCAAACTACAGCCAAGTCCCTTAGATTCCTTAAATGCAGAAGCTAATTTAGCCACAGGGAAGGAATTGTATGATATTTATTGCGCCATATGCCATGGGGCAAAAGGAGATGGACAGGGAACTTTGGTAAAAAGGGAAAAGATACTTGGTGTACCAAGTTACGCAGACGCAGCCAGGAATATTTCTGTAGGCTCTACCTATCACACCATCTATTATGGTCTCAATTCCATGGGATCTTACGCAGGGCAAATAAATTATGAAGAGAGATGGCAAGTTTCCGAATATGTAATGCAACTGAAACAGGACCTAACTAAATAAGACTCAGACTTAAACTATGTATACGTTTTCTAACAGATTAAAAATTGGAGCTATTATCCTGATGGTGATTGGAGCCTTTGGCATGGGGATCGGTTTTGTTACTGTCCCGTCCGATGTTGAAGATGCCAAAGCTATGGTAGCTGCCCATGACGAAGGTTATGGAGAAGAACATGCTGAAGAAGGAGATCATGGTGTTGTAGGATCAGAGCACCCGGCCACGGCAGAGCACCCAGCCACGGCAGAGCACCCGGCAGCAGGGGAGCACGATGCTTCACATGATGAACATTTATTACATCAGTTGCAAAACAGGCCCTGGTCGGCAC
>JABDQS010000319.1 GCA_013042125.1 Eudoraea sp. | reverse complement strand
GGCGTGTGGTTGTCATTTCCAATTGCGGACACCTTGTCTACCCTGGTAACAGGATATTATCTCAGAAATGAAGTGAAGACCTCCCTTATGGTTAAGGAAACGGACCAATAAACGCTAACTTATCTCTATTCATCACGACGCATCTGCTGTAAGTCCGTTGTGGATTGCAAAGCTACCTTGCCCTTGTTACGAAGCACAACGTATAGGAATGATAACAGAATGTTGAATTAAAAATGATGAATGACGCAAGAACGAAGAACGTTGCTGTAATTGGCAAAAAGACTGGGCAAGGGCCTTGTCGCTATTTTGTCTTAAAGGTTTGTTTGATTGGGGCCGTAATAACCCTGGAAATCTGTTATTCTAATTAAGAGGAATACAAGGTATTACAACAGGAAGAAGCACTTACCTCTTTTGAGCTATCTGTAAAGAAAACAACGCCAAAGATCAAACATCTGATGGAGAAGAACCTTGATTTATCGGATCCGAAAAGAATAAGGAAGCTTTTAGGATTTTGGTGTAATTCTAAGGACTTATCATTCTTGACAAATATTTAAATTGTGGAGGCTAAAAGGTTTTTCTTTAGTGAAAAATAAATATGAAACGTATTAAAATATGATATAATTTTGAGGTGTTATTAACCAATAAAAGAAATAGCATTCAATGAAAAAAATGATCATTAGTTTGGTTGCCGCAGTAGCCTTCATAGGTAACGCTCAGGCACAGGGAATTACATTTGGAGTAAAGGCAGGAGCCAATTTCTCCAATCTTAAAATTTCCTTTGATTCCGAGGGGGCTTCCCCCGATGGTGCAACCAGTATTTTTGTAGGTGGCTTGCTCGATGTGGGCCTCTCAGACAAAGTACATTTCCAGCCAGAGATTCAGTATTCAATTGAAGGTGCCAAGGACGGGGATGTTACGTATTTTAACGTTCCATTGATGTTAAAGTATTATTTAATTGAAGGATTGAATGTACAAGCCGGACCACAATTAGGGTTGTTAGTAGATGCTGAAGGAGGAACCGAAGGCCTGAAGTCTTCCAATTTTGCCTTGAATTTTGGCGCAGCCTATGAACTTGTTGGCGGATTTTTTGTGGATGCCCGCTACAATTTAGGGCTCTCAAATATTGCAGAGGAAGATACTGGTTTTGGTGATTTTTCGTTAAAGACGAAAGGTTTTCAACTGGGTGTAGGATACCGATTTTAAAAAAGAATCAGGGATACATTTTCAAAGGGGGGTAATACCTCCCTTTTTATTTTATTATAAGCACTTACTTTTTTTCAAATAGCCGCATAAGTAATAGTATTACCTGGCTTAGCCAACCTACAGGATAGGGAAGTATAAGCAAAGCCCACCACCAGGATAATTCTGAAGCACCCCCAAAACCTCCCAAGGAGGACAGATAAAACATAAAGATAACCCCTATAATGATCAGGATGGCATTCAGCCTGAACCATTTCTTGTGGCGGTCATTAGTCCGTTTGGTAATAAATGTCAGTATGACACTTCCAAATACGATAAGTACACTTCCTTCAAGAGGGTCTAATGTCCCCACAAAGAAGAGGACTATTCCAAAGATATACCCCACTTTTTTCCAGTCGAACTTTTTCATTGATTAAATTACCTTATTTGGGAAGGGCAAAAGCTATATAGGAGGCTCCAGGTTTAGTGCCCATTTTACCGCCCCCACAAGCTATTACCAGATATTGTTTACCACCTACTTCATAGGTTGCCGGAGTAGCATAGCCGCCGGCAGGCAGCCTGGTTTCCCATAATAATTCACCGGTTCTCATATGAAATGCCCTGAATTTTTCATCTTTTGTGGCTGCAATAAACAACACTCCACCTGCTGTTATTACGGGTCCTCCGTAATTTTCCAGCCCGGAAACAGCAACCTCCGGATCTTCCAGACCTTCTTCATGTCCCAGGGGTATTTTCCATACATATTCCCCGGTGTTAAGGTCAATTGCATTAAGGGTTCCCCATGGGGGATTCATTACGGGGTAGCCTCTGTTATCCTTAAATCGTCCAAAACCTACCATAGCGTATCTACTAGTAATTTTACTCACTGTACCGTGATCATTGCTTTCTGATTCTTTCTCTTCCATATTTGTTAAGAAAGCTGCGATCAAGGCGGATTCATCTTCCGTTAAATTGGGCATGGCCGGCATAGCACCTTTTCCATTCAAAATTTGGTACTGAATTTCAGAAGCATCTAATCTCATTTTTACATTTTGCAATTCAGGAATTACACCAATACCCTGAAATTCACCACCATGGCATCGCACACAATGGATCTGTGCCAGTGTAGCGCCCTTACTTAAGGGTTTGCCGTCTTTTTCACCAACCTTGGCCATCCGAACTATCCAGGCCATTTCGTTTCCGTTTACGTACATGATACCGGTTCTTGGATCTAGTGCGGCTCCTCCCCACTCACCACCTCCATCGGCTCCGGGATATAAAATCACACCTCGGGTATCTATCGGGATAAATTGACCATTGGAGGTTACCTCAGCTAATTTTTCACGTACCGTAGGCGGACTAAAATTCTGTGCCTTATCAATAAAATCATCCACGAAAGCCGGTTGGTCTGGCGCGTAAAGATCTTCTTCCTTTAGAGACTGTTTGGCGAAAGGTGCAGGTTTTATGGGAAGTACCTGGGTGCTGGCAGCTATATCTCCTTCTAAGGTGGTTCCGGGATATTCTTTTTCTTCCATTGGGAACAGAGGAATTCCTGTGAGTCTGTTAAAAATAAAAACATGGCCACTTTTAGTGATCTGTGCAACAGCCGGTACCATGGCTCCATTATGCTCCATTTCAAACAGATTTGGAGGTGCAGGAAGATCTCGATCCCAAAGGTCGTGCTTCACCATTTGAAAATGCCAAATACGCTCACCTGTTTTAGCATCCAATGCTAAAAGCGAATTAGCAAAAAGGTTGTCTCCCAATCGATCGCCTCCATACCAATCGAAAGCTGCAGAACCGGTTGGGACATACACAATTCCACGTGGTTCATCCAGGGCCATACCGGCCCAATTATTGGCGCCACCTGAGGTTTTATAGGCCTCTTCAGGCCAGGTTTCATACCCGTATTCACCAGGTTGCGGGATGGTATGGAAGATCCATTCCATTTTACCAGACAATACATTATAGGCTCTTATATGTCCCGGTGCGGCACCGGGAGATTCAGAGGTACGTCCTCCAAGTATTAAAAGATCCTTATAAATTACGCCCGGTGTAGTAAGTACAATAGGGACTTTAGAGGTCTCTCTACCGAGGCCCTTTCTCAGGTCTATACTTCCCTGTTCTCCAAAGGACAATACCAGGGTTCCGGAAAGCAGATCTATTGCATAAAGCTTGTAACCGGAAGCATAGAATATTCTGCCCGGTTCATCTGAATCCGAACTCCAGGCGGTTAATCCTCTACTCAGCCCTAACCCGGTTTCATCGAGGTTTTCCGGGGTAAACTCCCATAAAAGTTCACCGGTATCGGCCTTCAGAGCAAAAAGTGCATTGTGTGGATTAATGCCATATAGAGTGTCCCCTAAGACAAGCGGATTGGTTTGTATCTGGCTATGTCCTTTCTCCTGAAGTACCCCACTTTTGTAATGCCAGGCAGGCTCTAAGAGGTGCACATTGTTGGTATCTATTTCATGAAGGACGGAATAATGAGTGCGTTGTTTATCACCCAGGTAATGAGACCAGGTCTTGTAATCCGGGTTTGTATTGATGGCTTCCAGAAATTCTTTTGATCTGTCTGAAGGACCACATCCCAAGAACAACACAATGACCATAACCCAAAGTAACAACCCATTTCTGAAAGAAAACATGCTGCGTATATTCATACTTAAAAAGAAAACGATAGTTGCTAAAAAGATACAAATAAGTAAGAGAATCGTGGACCGGATTTTCAAGTAAGAACCGAGATTCATCAAACATAGAAACAATCCCGTACCAGCCTAATGGCATTCCGATATAAAATACCCGTTTTTCATTCTAGTCTTTTTTGGTACATTTAAGGCTGACAAACTCCAAGATGCATAATAAGATGAAAGCAAAGACGTATTTTTTTGGCCTGTTACTGGCCTGTTGCACTGTAGCGCTAACTAGCAATGCACAACGTAGTAAAAAGAACACAACAGCAATAGACAGGTATCCTGAGGCCTTGTATTCTAGTTTGGAATACCGCCAGGTAGGTCCTTTTAGAGGAGGTAGATCGGCAGCGGTCACAGGAGTTCCCGGAAAACCCAATCTGTTTTATTTTGGTGCTACGGGAGGTGGAGTATGGAAGACCATGGACGGGGGCCGCAGCTGGGAAAATATTTCTGACGGCTTTTTTGGTGGAAGCATAGGTGCCGTGGAGGTTGCTAAAAGTGATCCTAATGTGATCTATGTTGGAGGAGGTGAAAAAACCCTGAGAGGAAATGTTTCATCAGGTTATGGCATATGGAAAACGGTAGATGCCGGCAAGACCTGGCAGTCTGTCGGGCTTAAAAATAGCAGGCACGTACCTCGTATCAGAATTCATCCAAATGATCCCAATACTGTATATGCTGCCGTTCTCGGCGACATCTACAAACCTTCTAATGAACGTGGGATCTATAAGAGCCAGGATGGAGGAAATACCTGGAGGAAAACTCTGTTTGTAAACGATCAGGCCGGGGCGGTAGATCTCGTTTTGGACCCAACCAATCCCAGGATTATGTATGCATCTACCTGGAGGGCAAAAAGAACGCCCTACAGCCTTAGCAGTGGAGGCGACGGATCTGCCTTATGGAAAAGTACTGATAGTGGCGAGAACTGGACCGAGATCTCTAAGAACGAAGGCTTTCCTAAGGATACATTGGGGATCATTGGTGTTGCGGTCTCACCAAAAAATGCTCAGCGTGTCTGGGCCATAGTTGAAAACAAAGAAAAAGGCGGCCTATATCGTTCAGAAGACGGTGGAAAGAAATGGAGCCAGGTTAATTCTGAAAGAAAATTGCGTCAGCGGGCCTGGTATTATACAAGGGTATATGCAGATACTGAAAATGAAGATGTGGTGTACGTTCTAAATGTGCGCTATCATAAATCTACTGATGGTGGAAAAAGCTTCAACACCTTTAATGCCCCCCATGGAGATCATCACGATCTCTGGATAGCACCAGAAAACCCAGAAAGGATGATCATTGGGGACGATGGTGGAGCCCAGGTGTCTTATGATGGTGGAGATACATGGAGTACTTATTACAATCAGCCTACAGCTCAATTTTACAGAGTTACCACAGATAATGCCTTCCCGTATCGTATTTATGCGGCTCAACAGGATAATTCTACTATCCGGATAAAACACCGTAGTGAAGGGAGAAGCATCGGAGATGATGACTGGGAATCTACTGCCGGAGGAGAATCTGCTCATATCGCTGTAGACCCTACAAATAATGAGATCGTGTATGGCGGAAGTTATGGTGGATTCCTTACAAGGGTGAACCATGATGCAAATACCGTACGTGGAATCAATGTCTGGCCAGACAACCCTATGGGCTATGGGGCGGAAGGGATGAAATATCGTTTTCAGTGGAACTTCCCCATCATTTTTAGCAAACACGATCCCAAAAAGCTGTACACCTTTTCCAACCATGTGCATATGAGTACGAATGAAGGACAGAGTTGGGAACTCTTAAGTGGAGATCTCACAAGAAATGATCCGGATAAATTGGTCTCAAGTGGAGGCCCAATAACTCAGGATAATACAGGTGTGGAATACTACTGCACCATTTTTGCCGCTAATGAAAGTCCACTGAAAGAGGGACTCCTTTGGGTTGGGAGTGATGACGGACTGATCCATGTATCGAAAGATGGTGGAGGCAACTGGGAGAACGTAACGCCGGCAAACATGCCAGATTGGTCCATGGTGAATAGTATAGAACCTTCGGCCTTTGATGAAGGGACTTGCTATGTGGCAGCCACACGTTATAAATTGGGAGATTTTCAACCGTATTTGTACAAAACAACAGACTACGGCCAAACATGGCAGAAGATCACCAATGGGATAAATAAGGAACATTTTACCAGAGTGGTTAGGGAAGATCCTAAAAGGAAAGGGTTGCTATATGCAGGAACTGAAACCGGTATGTATATCTCATTCGATGATGGCCGAAACTGGAAACCATTCCAATTAAATCTGCCCATAGTACCTATCACAGATTTAACCTTGAAAGACAATAATCTAATTGTTGCTACTCAGGGAAGAAGCCTTTGGATCATTGACGACCTCACTGTGCTGCATCAGTTAAATGAAGGCAATTCGGCAAATAAAACCATTCTATATCAGCCAAAGGATTCCTATAGAACTAAAGGCGGTACAAGCAGGAACCCTTCAAAAACGGAAGGACAGAATCATCCCAACGGTGTAATTACCCACTATTATTTAAAGGACCTGTCTGAAAAAGATAGTGTTGCCTTAACCTATACTTCTGTTGCGGGAGACACCCTTGCTACCTTTAGTACATACGCAAAGGAAGCAGACGAAAAACTAAAACCAAAAAAAGGGGGGAACACCCATGTTTGGAATACACGTGGAAAAGGAGCCCAGGATTTTAAAGGAATGATCATGTGGTGGGCAAATCTAAATGGGGCAAAGGCCGTCCCTGGATCGTATAAGGTACATCTCAATGTCAATGGTGATACTCAGATGCAAACCTTTGCCATTTTACCAGATCCGAGGGCTGAGGTGAGTGTTGCCCAGATGCAAACTCAATTCGATTTTATTTCGGATATCAACGGCATGGTAGATAAGGCGCATGCGTCCATCAAAAAGATCAGAAAAATCACGACTCAGCTCGATGCTTTTATGGCACAATACAAAGGCAACGATGCTACAAAAGAATTGGTGGAGAAAGCTAAAAACATGAAGAATGATTTTGGGGAAGTTGAGAAGGCGCTGTATCAGACACAGAATAGAAGCGGACAGGATCCTTTGAATTTTCCGATCAGACTGACCAATAAACTGGCCCATTTGAACAGTTTGGTATCTATTGATGATTTTCATCCTACAGATCAGGATATAGCGGTTAAGAATGAGCTCTCTGCGAAGATCACAGAACAATTGAATCAATTTGATGCTCTGGTAAGCAAGGAGATCAAAGCCTTTAACGAGGCCTTTAATGCCTTACAATTAAATTATCTCTTTATAGAGTAGAAATAAACAGTGATTGGATATGGTTCCTTGTCTTACATGGCAAGGAATGTCATATCTGATAGTTGTCTCAACATAAGAACGCTAATCAACCTTGTAATCTCTCCATTCATTATGAAACATCGAATATTTGCTCTCCTTGCCTTTTTATTTATAGGTACTGTTATCGCACAAACGGCAGAAGAGTATTTTAAACCACTTAAGTATAGAAATATTGGCCCTTTCAGAGGAGGCCGGTCGGTGTCGGCAACAGGTGTCATTGGTGATCCAATGACCTATTATATGGGAACTACCGGGGGGGGTCTCTGGAAGACCACGGATGCAGGGAAACAATGGGATAATATTTCAGACGGGTTTTTTGAGATGGGATCTGTGGGAGCAGTTGCTGTTTCGGCTTCCAATCCCAACATAGTGTATTGCGGGATGGGAGAACACGCCCCTCGTGGAGTGATGACCTCATACGGTGATGGAGTGTATAAATCCATGGATGCCGGGAAGACCTGGAAAAAAATAGGATTGGAAAAAACTCAGCATATAGCGCGGATAGTCATCCACCCTACTAATCCGGATATTGTCTACATAGCTGCTCAAGGGGCATTATACGGCCCTAATAATGAAAGGGGTATCTACAAAAGCACAGACGGAGGAGCTAGTTGGAAACAAGTTTTATTTGTCAATGAGCTCACGGGTTGTAATGAACTCTCTATGGATCTTTCCACGCCAGAGGTGCTGTATGCCAGTATGTGGCATCATCAGCGAAAACCAAATATTGTGATCAGTGGTGGTTCCGGAAGTGGCTTGTATAAATCTACAGACGGAGGAGAAACCTGGAAACAGATACACAACGGTTTACCCGAGGAGAAAGGTAAAATGGCCATTGCGGTGAGTCAGGCGAATTCCGATAAAGTTTATGCTCTGGTGGAAAGTGATTCGAATAAAGACCAGGGCGGTTTGTTTGTGTCGAATGATGCGGGGGATTCCTGGAGTATGATCAGCGGGGACAACCGTTTGGTTCAACGCGCCTGGTATTATATTGAGGTTTTTCCAGACCCTAATGATGAGAATACAGTGTATGTAATGAGTGCACAGGCTCTGAGGTCTTATGATGGTGGAGTTAGCTGGGAACAGATCACCGGCACACATGGGGATTACCACGATCTTTGGATCAATCCGGCCAATTCCAAGAATATGGTAATTGCGAACGATGGCGGAGCTGCCATCAGTTTTGACTACGCCAAAACCTGGACCTCTCAAGACATAATGCCTACGGCTCAATTTTATCGTATCAGTACAGACAACTTATTCCCTTATAATGTCTATGGAGGCCAACAAGATAATACGTCCGTAAAGATCGCAAATCTATCGGTATCCAGATGGGGTATTACAGAACAGGATTGGACCTATTCCGCCGGAGGGGAAAGTGCGTTTCTGGCATTCGATCCTGATGATCCACGATATGTTTTAGGCGGAAGTTATCTGGGAACGATTGAGGTATTAGATACTAAGACAAAATCGGATACCAAGATCATGGCAGCACCCATCCAATACCTTGGCAGGGCGGCCAGGGAAATGAAATATTTATACAACTGGAATGCGCCCATCATAAGATCCCAACACGAACCCAATACCTTTTACCATTGTGCTCAATTAGTGCTTAAAACTACTGATATGGGTACTAGCTGGGAAGAGATCTCTCCCGATCTTACCCGCAATATGGATGAAAAACAAGGTCATGGAGGAGGACCGTACACCATCGAGGCAGTTGGAGCCGAGAATTACGGTACTATAGCCTATATGATAGAATCACCGCACGAGAAAGGGGTCTTATGGACCGGGAGCGATGACGGATTTGTACATATCACAAAGAATGGAGGACAGAATTGGGAAAATGTAACGCCTAAAGGCCTGCAGGAATGCCTGATCAATGCCATTGAGGTCTCACCACATGACCCCGGCACAGCCTATATCGCAACCACCAGGTATAAATTCAATGACTATACAGCGGGCTTGTATAAAACTACTAATTATGGGAAAACCTGGACGAATATCAGCAGCGGTATTCCCTACGGTTCATTTACCAGAGTTGTACGCGAGGATACATCAAGAAAAGGGTTGTTATATGCAGGAACCGAAAAAGGAATTTATATTTCCTGGAATGATGGCGCTAGCTGGGAACCTCTCCAATTGAACCTGCCAAAGACACCCATTACGGATCTGAAGGTCCATCAGGGTGATCTGGTTGTGGCTACTTCAGGAAGATCTTTTTGGATCCTGGATGATCTTGCAGCCCTGGCCCAGTATAAACCGGGAAATGCAGCCCTAAAGATCATGGAGCCGGAAGAGGTAATTAATGCATCCTGGGGAAGTCCGTTAAATAATAATTCAAAGGATTTTAAAGGTACACACCCATTTCAGGGCGTAAATCCGGCCAATGGGATGGTCCTTTATTACGAGATACCCAAGATGGAAGAAACTACGCCTTTAACGATGGAAATTTTAAATTCCAAGGAAAAGGTCATAAGGACCTTCAGTTCTGAAAAAGACAGTACGTATCAAAAGCACAACGGCGGTGGTCCTCCTCCTGCACCGGTATTGCCGAATGAACAAGGCCTTAATAGATTTGTATGGGATCTCAAATACCCTATCATGGAGGGAATTCCGGGGGTTTATATTGAGGCTGGTTTTGAAGGGCATAAGGCTCCTCCCGGCAACTACTCTATTCGATTAAAACTTGGTTCAGATACTGTGATCACTGAAGGTAAAATAGTGGCAACACCCGAATTTGACGTTACCACTGCACAGTATGAGGAGTTCGACGTTTTTATGTCGGAAATGGAAATAAAACTCAATGATATGCACAAGCTAGTCAATCAATTGTATAAGGTACAGCAACAATTAAGAACGCTGTTGTCTACAATGGAAAACGGAGAAGCTAAACAAGCGGGTGAGGTATTATTAAAGGAAATGATAAGCTGGGATGAGGAAATGATACAACGCAAATCCCAGGCTTATGACGATGTTGAGAATTTTCCAAATAAATTCACAGCTGAATATCTTTATCTGATCAATCAGACCAATAGCATTATTCCCAGAGTAAATAAGGGTTCCATAGATCGTAGGGCAGTCTTAGACGCCCAATGGGAAGGGTTAAGATCCCGGGCTCAAAATTTTGTTAATGTAGGATTGCCAAACTATAATAAGATCCTTTGGAATGCCGGGATAGGGGCCATACAAAGCGGCAAATAATGGGAGAGTACTATAACTATATAAAATCATTACATCTTATTTTTGTGATCACCTGGTTCGCAGGCCTTTTTTATATCCCAAGACTATTCATTTATCATATTGAAGCTCAGGATAAACCAAACCCCGCTAAGGACATTTTATCAGATCAGTTAAAATTGATGACCAAAAGGCTTTGGTATATCATTACCTGGCCTTCAGCGGTTTTGGCAACCTTATTTGCCATTTGGTTGCTGGTACTTATTCCCGGCTGGTTACAACAGCCCTGGATGCACGTGAAGCTTTTGTTTGTAGTGCTGTTGATCGCTTACCATTTAAAGACCCATCAGATCTTCCTTCAATTACAAAATGATACAATAAAATACACCTCTAACTTTATGCGTATTTGGAATGAGGGTGCTACCGTGGTACTATTTGCCGTTACTTTTCTGGCCATTCTCAAAGGCACTTTCAATTGGATTTTTGGTGTGGCAGGATTAATTGTTTTGGGCCTTTTACTGATGCTAGGGATAAAACTTTACAAAAGGATAAGGAGTAAGAACCCGGAGGCTTAGAATACACAACTCAATATAGGGCTGACCAACCACGAGATCTCAATTTTCATTGAGCAGGAATAATTCTAGTTGATCAGCAGCTCTTCTTTTTGGACTGATTATTGCTATCTTTAAAATCAAAATAAAGAGCCTTGTTCAAGAAGTTCTCCCTCCGGTCCAGGATATTTGTTACCATGATATTTTTAGTGCTGATTGCCTCTGTACTGATAGCAGGGGTAACTGTCTATCAATATCGGGAGCAGTCCAAGGATTATCATCAGGATCGCTTAGAACGCAAGGAAGAACAAATTAAGCAGAGCATCAATTATACCCTGCAATCGACTACATATCCTGTGATCACAGAAAATCTGGGGTTTATCTTTAAAGATGAGATCTACCGAATTGCGGATGTACAAAATGTAAATTTTAATATTTACGATCTGGAGGGTCAGCTTATTAAAAGCTCTCGACCGCAATTCAACAACGATTCAATTTCACAATGCCTTGAGGCTTATTTATTGAACAATCTTAGAGAAAGTCCTGATAAAAGATATGTTGAGGATAATCTGGTCGCAGGAAATAAATATCAGGCTTCCTATACGTTCATCAATGATCTAAAATTTAAACCCATCGGCATTCTCAATTTGCCATATTATGAGGACAATTCCTTTAACAGTATGGAACTGAGAGAATTTCTTTTTCGTCTTGGGGGGGTGTACCTGATCATGTTCGTCATTGCCATTTTCCTGGCTTATTTTATCTCCAAATACATTACGCGATCACTAGATACTATTTCTGAAAAACTGTATCAAACAAAACTCACAAAACGGAATGAAAAGATCTTTGTTAAGAACCCCAGTGAGGAAATAGGGAAGTTAATAGATTCCTATAATGATATGATCGATGAACTTGAGCAAAGTGCTGCGAAATTGGCGCGAAGTGAAAGGGAACAGGCCTGGCGGGAAATGGCAAAGCAAGTTGCACACGAGATAAAAAATCCTCTGACCCCAATGCGACTATCCGTACAAAGTTTTGAACGAAAGTTTAAACCTACAGATCCGGATGCGAAAGTAAAGATAAAAGAGTTCTCAAAAACACTGATTCAGCAAATAGACATAATGAGCAGCATTGCCGGGGCATTCTCAAGTTTTGCTGAAATGCCGGCCCAGCAGAATGAAACGCTGAATGTGGTAAAAACAGTAAGACTGGCACTTGAAATATTTAATGAGAATTACATACATTTTATTTCTGAGGAAGAAGAAATAATTGCGAAATTAGACAGAACACAATTGATCAGGGTAGTGACCAATCTTGTAAAAAATGCTATTCAGGCGGTACCAGAGGTAGAATCGCCCAGAATTTTGGTATCTGTGATCTCTGATGGCGACTATGTAAAGATAGCGGTGGCAGATAACGGTATAGGTATCCCTGATGATGTAAAGGAAAAAGTATTTGAGCCTAAGTTCACTACTAAATCCAGCGGGATGGGCTTAGGGCTGGGAATGGTAAAGAACATAGTAGAAACATATAAAGGAACTATAACATTAACCTCGCAACCGGAAAAGGGGTCTGTTTTTACAGTCAGATTCCCCAAGGAAAGTGAATAAACAAGCAATATGGATTACAATAATATCAAAGTTAAATTAGAAGATACTTTGGCGATCGTTACCATTAACAGACCAAAGAAATTAAATGCGCTAAATACGGCCACTATCAAAGAATTGCATTTAGCCTTCAAAGCTCTGGAAAGTGATATGAAGGTTCGGGGTATCATTCTCACAGGAAGTGGAGAAAAAGCTTTCGTTGCAGGAGCCGATATTTCCGAATTTTCGCATTTCAATACAAAACAAGGAGGTCAGTTAGCAGCCCAGGGACAAGAATTGCTTTTTAGTTTTATTGAGAATCTCAATAAACCCGTGATCGCAGCTATTAACGGGTATGCTCTTGGGGGCGGTCTGGAGTTAGCCATGGCATGCCACTTTAGGGTGGCTAGCCATAATTCAAGAATGGGCCTGCCGGAAGTGTCTTTGGGGCTCATACCAGGTTATGGCGGAACACAACGTCTTCCTCAATTAATAGGTAAGGGCAGGGCCATGGAAATGATCATGACCGGAGGTATGATAGGCGTAGAGAGAGCCATCGAATTTGGCCTTGTGAACCACGTTACTTCTATTGAAGAACTCCTCGATTTCTGTAAGACGATCGCAAAAAAAATCGCAAAAAACTCTCCTATGGCCATAAGACAGGCAATAAAAGCGATAAATGCGGGTTTTAACAATGGTGTTCAGGGTTATGAAATAGAGGTTAAAGCTTTTGGAGAATGCTTTGGTACAGATGATTTTAAAGAAGGTACCACAGCTTTCCTGGAAAAGAGAAAAGCCTCCTTCTCCGGTTCGTAAGAACATCCTTATTTAAAATATTGGATATGCAAAAAAAATGCCTTTTTGTCGGGCTTCTTTTGATGAGCTTTCTTGTCCGTACACAGGAATTCCCCGTGGACCATACGTTTGGTGAAAAATATAATGATCGGTATAAATATTCCAATTTGGTGACCATTACTGATGATGGTTACGGAGGAACAATTCTTGTAAGGGCATATTTCACGGGCCTTGTCTTACAGCCAAAAGGGTATGTTATTGAACAGTACAACAAGGATATGAAATTAGTATCCGAATACAATTACAAGATAAAGGGTCCTGAATTTGTGGATGGCTATCTTAAGAATGGACAGCTTTATTTATTGTTCCTAGATTATAATATAGAAGCAGGTACTTACGAATATTGGGCACACAGAAGTCCTTTGGATACTTTTTCCTTTACAAAAGAAAAATTGTTATCCTTTCCATCAGCTCCAGTACAGAACCCGTTAGATAAAAACTATTATAACCGGAATTTCAGCTCAGGTTTTACCACCACGGTCTTATTTTCTGAGAATAAGAATGGATTTATTATCAGCACTCACTATAAAAAGAGAAAAAATAACAGGCATGATATATATCTTTTTGCAGCTAATTTGAAACAAGTATTGTATCAGGATTTTTCAAGTGAAGTGGAGGAAAAGAATTTTGCCTTTGAACGAGTGGCAATCTCAAATGATCTCAGTAAGGTTTTCATTACTGGAAAAGCGTATTTTAAAAAGAAACGTTTTACGGCCCTGGAACGCAAATTTCAATATGAGCTAATACAACTCAGCGCTCAGGGGATCAAAACTCATAGTTTTGATGCACCCGGAAAATACTCGGAATCATTGACCCCAATCCTCAACAAAGGGAACTTAATTTGTGTTGGCTTCTATGCAGATCGCAAGGATAACAGATACAACGGGCTGTCTTATTTTAAACTAGATCCGGCTTCGCTTGCTGTTAAGAGCAGGAAATACAATCCTTTTTCTGAACAATTTATGTTCGACAAGTTTGGTCAAGAATACGATAAATCAGTAAAGAACCTGGTCTTTAAAAACGTAACGGTAACTTCGGAGAATTCAATTTTATTCAATGCCGAAGAGTATTTTGTGACCAATAGCATTCAGGCAAATTCAAGCGGGGGCAGGTTGCGGGTAGAGCGTTTTCATCACAATGATATTGTAAGCGCAAAGATAGATGCAGAAGGAAATATGGTTTGGGCCCGTAATATCAATAAATCCGAGGTAACGCAGGGCGACGGGGATTATGCCTCATACAGTGCTTTTACAAAAAACGGCAACACGTATTTCTTTATCAGCTCGGCTTCTGAAAACCCTCAAGTACTGAACAAAGAACGGATCATCTTTAAGCAGGGACTAAGCAGAAACAGAAATGTCTTTGTGATCCAATTGAATAATGAGGGTAAGATGAGCTATGAGAAGATCATAGATGCCAAAGATGCCAGGTTACCCCTAAAAGTCTCCAACCCTCTCAAGGATGAGACCAATGGCAAAATGCTTTTTTATGCGAAACGCGGAAATAAAAAGCAATTGGTGAGCGTGGCTATTCAATAATCTTATTTTGTTTAATTTATAATAAGGAATAAATCCATATATTTGGATATATTCCTAATTTATGAATGCTGACTATCTTAAAGGCAGAGGGGCACAACAAAATTCCAAAAACCAGTTCGAGGTACTGCATTCCGAATGGAGAGATGATTTTCTCGAATTCTGCTTAAAAGAAGGCGAATTGGCGGATAGTAATAAAACAGCCTACCTTCCGGTATTTCCAAAAACCATAATCAATAAAGTCACCAGTCCTGACGTGGGGATGTCCTATTCCATGAACCCCTACCAGGGATGTGAACATGGTTGTATCTATTGCTACGCACGCAACACTCATGAATTTTGGGGCTATAGTGCCGGATTAGATTTTGAGAGAAAGATCTTAATAAAAGAGAACGCCCCTCAGTTGTTAGAAGAGAAGCTCAAAAGCAAACAATGGAAAGCGGAAACCATCGTTCTATCGGGCAATACAGATTGTTATCAGCCTGCCGAAAATAAGTACAGGATTACGAGAGCGTGCCTGGAAGTATTTTTAAAGTACAGGCATCCTGTGGGTATCATTACTAAA
>JABDQS010000312.1 GCA_013042125.1 Eudoraea sp. | reverse complement strand
TACTTAGTGCTTTTTCGGAAAGTCTTACGGGTTTGATAGGTTCAAACCATGTTTTGAATGCCTGCGGTTGGATGTTATCTTTGATAAATGCCAAACAGTTGTTCCATACGGAATTAGCAGTAACACTCATTTTAAAAAATCTCTATTTAGTGGTTAGTGATCTAAGCTAGTTGGTCAAAGGAAAATCGGAAAATTGTTCCTTTTTAGAGTGAGACAAATATGTGAACAAAAAAGCTAAAAAAAAAATCATTTGCGGTTGAATTTATGCTTTTTTTTTCGCATGTTCCGGTACATTTCGATTCACCTTTAAATATATAGTTTTTAACTGAAAAATGGCGCATCAAAATTCATTTTCTTTCCGGGTCCGGTACAGTGAGACCGATCAAATGGGCGTGGTATATCATGGCAATTATGCGCAGTACCTTGAGATGGGAAGGGTAGAATGGTTGAGATCCATGGGATTCTCTTACAAAAAAATGGAAAATGACGGTATTATGCTGCCAGTTATTTCCTTGCAAATAGATTTCAAGAAATCTGCCACTTATGATGATCTGATCACAGTTAGCACCACCTTGACGAAACCTCCAATGGTAAGGATCGAATTTGATTATGAAATAAGAAATGAGGAAGGTGAACTGCTGATCACCGCTCATACCGTTCTGGCTTTTATTGATATGAAAACAAAAAGACCAACGAGATGTCCTTCGCAAATTTTAGATTGCCTGGAGTTATAGGGCCCTAATCCTTCACATTTACCAGATGAAGAGAGGCAAACAGGTTTTTTACACGATGAAAATCACTTTTAGGAATGGAAAGTACCAGTTTACATTGCATTTCCATGGTCTGTGATTCTATTTGCAGAGAATGTTTTTTTATGATTCGCATTACTTTGTTCATTGAGATGTAATCGTATTCAAGGGAAAGAGGTGTTAGCAAGGTCTTTTGAATGATCTTAGCTTCATTTAAGGCCATTTGTGCCGTTGTTCTGTATGCTGAGATAAGACCGCCAACCCCTAATTTTGTACCGCCAAAATACCGAACCACAGCAACTAAGACATTAGTTACTTCAAATGCCTGAATTTGTCCATATATGGGTGTGCCCGCAGAATGATTGGGTTCTCCGTCATCATTTGCACGATATGTTTTTTCTTCAACCCCTAATTGCCATGCATAACAAACATGGTTGGCACCCAAATGTTCATTTCTAAGTGCGACTAAAATTTGCTTTATTTCTGTTTCATTTTCCACATGAAAGGCATACCCCAGAAATTTACTGTTCTTTTCTTTATAAAGAATACCACCTTTAGAGGATCTAACTGTTCTGTATTGGTCTTGTTTCTTTTCCATTAGAATACAGCTACTAGCAAAATACTCAAAATAGCCATCATAATTCCAAACCAGTTCTTAGCACTAATGACCTCCTTAAAGAGCAGTATCCCTAAAAGAGTTGAAAACATTACAATGGCCACGTTATTGATTGTAAAAACTGAGGCACTGTTGAGTACTTCATTTTGCAACGCCCTCAGCAAGAAATATATTGAGAAGAAATTGGGAACTCCGAGGGCAATCCCCCCAATTATGCTCCTGGGTAATATCTTAACCGGAGTTTTCCAGGATCTGATAAGAATAAACATCAGCCCGCAAAAAGCGGCACTGGCAAATGCGGTAGAAGAAAAAATTGGAAACTCCTCTGTAGGAACAAGGAACTGTTCTGCATATTGAATACCAGCATCAATGATCCCTGATCCCAGAAATACTAAAACCGGCAGGTACAATGATTGTCTGTTAAACTTAATCGGACCTTTTTTTACTGAGGTAAAATACACCGCTGCCAGCGCTAAAAGTATCCCTATGCCCTTAAGTGGTCCCAGGGCCTCCCCGTAAAGAATTACACCTAGAAGTACAGGAATCGCCAGTGACATTTTTGTGGCAACGGAAGCGACAGAAACCCCGAGGATCTGTGAGGTCTTTGCCATCAGATTGAATATGATAATAAACAGCAACCCCAACAACAAAGTGCCTAAGAACCATTTTTTTGATGGAATTTCAACTATGCTCACCCTTACATCAGAAAGAAAAAAACCAACGCTACAAGCTGTGATATAATTAAAAATGATGGCATATAGTGTTTGTACTCGAAATCTGGTATATAACTTGAAAATCACAAAGATCAAACTGGAAAATAAAATACTCAGGGCCAGGTCTAACATTTCAGGTATGTGAGTTTAGTTCAGTAACATCTTCTTTACCCACCATCAAATGCCATGTCTGAAATCCAAGGCTTTTTGCACTTAGGATATGTTCCAGAGTGTCATCAACGAAAAGTGTTTCTTTCGCTTTCAGGCCATGTTCTGTAAGGAACATTTTAAATATTTCAGGGTCCGGTTTTCTCATTCCTATACGATGTGATAAATAGAATCCTTCAAAAAAGGCCTTGAAAGCCTCGTATTTCCGTTCGCCCAATTGAGAAATGACCTTTTGAATATGAAGTTCATTAGTATTACTTAATAAAAATAGTCTGTAATTCTGTGTATTAGCTAATTTTTGAAGGAACTGCAGTCTTTTCTCAGGGAAATCGAGAATAATGGCATTCCACGCTTCCATGATCTCTTCTTCTGTTGAATTTGGCAAAAAACCTCTAACTGCATCTATGAACGATTGGGTATCTATTATGCCCTTTTCATAAGAAAAGACCAGGGGAAACAGACCCTCCGGAATTTCTTTGTATCCCGCTTTAACTAAAGCCTGCATAGTAGCTGACTTATCGAGATTGATAAAAACATCGCCAAAATCAAATATTATATTCTTAATCATTTCGCAAAATGCTTAAGGTGTCCAGACCAATGTATGATTGGCTTATCTTGGTACCTTTTAATTCCGGTGCCTTAAGACCCGTCTTAAAAGAATTGGTCCCGGTAAAGATCCTTGCTTCATCCCATAGATCTGCCTTAATAAACGTAGCAAGAGTAGCTGCACCACCCTCGATGATCACACTTTGTATATTCTTTTTAAACAAGGTATCGCAAACTTGAGGAGCTAACTCCGAGAAATCGATGCATTCATATTGGATGCCTTGTTGTGTGTTATTCGGAACATTGCCTTGCGTAAAAATTAGTGTTTCCACAGTTCCATCAAAAATGTTATATGCAGAAGGTGTTTTAAGATCCTTATCCAGAATGATCCTCAGCGGGGAGTTGCCTGTCCAGGACCTGGAGGTTAATTTAGGATTATCCAAAAGTACCGTATTGGTGCCAACCAATATGGCATGCTCTTCAGTTCGCCACTGGTGTACTTTCTGGCGCGAATAGCGATTCGTGATCCAGAAAGGATTTGGATCTTTTTCTCGCTGATTGAGAGAAGGGGCCATAAAACCATCCTGGGTTTGCGCCCATTTTAAGATAATATATGGCCGTTTTTTTTCGTAAAATGTAAGGAAACGTTTGTGATGCTCCCTACAGCTGTCCTCTAAGAAGGGAGTGACCACTTCACAACCAGCGGCCAATAGTTTTTCAATTCCTTTTCCGCCTACCTTTTCATGCGGATCTTTTATACCAATAACTACTTTCGGTATCTTCCATTTTATGATGAGATCAACACAAGGTGGGGTTTTTCCATGGTGGGCACACGGTTCCAGCGTTACATATAAGGTTGAGTTCTTCAGGAGCTCCTTCGCCTTAACAGACTCGATTGCGTTAACTTCAGCATGTGGCCCTCCAAAAGGACTGGTAAAACCTTCCCCAATGATGGTATTTTTGTGAACGATAACACAGCCTACCATTGGATTGGGTGCCGCGGTTCCAAGGCCGTTTTTACCAAGTTCAATACTTCGCAAAATATATTTTTCGTGTATCTTCACATCGCAAAAATAGGATAATAATCATGATTTCAGATGCCCTGAGAATAAGGGAAATGACGGGGGCTGATAATGCACAGGTTGCCCGGGTGATCCGTTCGGTTTTGGGAGAGCATGAGGTGCCAAAAATTGGGACCACCTATGCGGATCCTGTACTCGATTCACTGTTTGAATATTATGACAAGCCCAGAGCAGCATATTTCGTAGTTGAAAAGGGGGATGAAATAGTAGGTGGTGCCGGAATTGTTGCATTGGAGGCCTGCGAAGGGAATGTCTGTGAATTGCAAAAAATGTACTTTCTAAAAGAGTGCAGAGGCAAGGGGATAGGGACTAAAATGCTCGAACTTTGCCTGCATACAGCTGATAAAGAAGGTTATGACTTCTGTTATTTAGAGACTATGCCACATATGAAAAGTGCACTCAAGTTATATGAAAAATGGGGATTTGAGTACCTGGAAGCACCAATGGGAAATACCGGTCATTATTCATGTAAAGTCTGGATGATCAAAAAACTTAAGACCTGATTTACTACCAATGCTCTTAAAGGATATAAAACAAATTTTTCATCAGGAATTGGACCTCCAATATGGGAAAGAGGAAGTAACCCATTTCTTCTACTACTTTGTGGAAAGTTATTTAGGATTACCCCGTTTCCATTTGGCGATCCAACCGCAATGGATCATCACCAAGGAAGAAGAATCTCTGTTTTTTGAAGGTCTTGCAGCATTGAAATTAGGAAGACCCATACAGTATGTATTGGGGACTACCTCTTTTCTTGAACTGACATTGAGGGTCAATGAGCATGTCTTAATTCCAAGACCGGAAACGGAAGAATTGGTGCGATGGATACTAAAGGACCACGAAGGGTCAAGGTCAAAGATCAAAATATTGGATATTGGCACAGGGAGTGGCTGTATTGCAATTGCCTTGGCAAAATATCTGCCCCTTGCCGAAGTTGAGGCCATTGATATTTCAGAAGAAGCCCTGGTTGTGGCAAAACAAAATGCTACTAAAAATGAGGTTACCGTTCTATTCAAACAGGCAGATGTTCGTGATATTGACATACCTCAGAAAGAATATGACATTATTGTTTCCAATCCCCCATATGTGCTTGAGAGTGAGAAGGTCTCAATGGAGAATCATGTGAAGAATGCGGAACCTTCCCGGGCGCTTTTTGTGCCGGATAAACATCCTTTGTTGTTTTATGAATATCTTGCAATAGTAGCACAAAAAGCTCTGAAAAAAGGAGGTGAACTGTATCTTGAGATCAATCAATTATACGGAAAAGAGGTAAGTGATCTTTTGAAGGAGCACGGTATCAATGATATAGAAATTCGGCAGGACCTGCATGGGAAGGATCGGTTTATCAAAGGAATTAATTTGGCACAATAAGTTTTAGAATACGGACTACATGAATATTGAAACGCAAATAAAAAAACTCAGGAAGGAATTGGCCGATCATAACTACAGGTACTATGTTCTGGATACACCTGTTATTTCAGATTATGATTTTGACATGAAGTTAAAAGAGCTTCAGACTCTTGAAGAGAAGTACCCGGAATTTTCGGATGATACCTCACCTACCATGAGAGTTGGAGGCACCGTTACCAAGAATTTCAATACTATTACGCACGAGCAGCGTATGTATTCCTTAGACAACTCTTATTCCAAAGAAGAATTATTAGAATGGGAACAGCGGGTGAAACGAAATCTTGGGGATGCCGAAGTTAGCTATACCTGTGAATTAAAATACGACGGGGCCTCCATAAGTTTGAGTTATGAAAATGGACAACTTGTAAGAGCCTTAACAAGAGGTGATGGGTTTCAGGGCGATGAGGTTACGGCTAATGTTAAAACCATCAGATCAGTGCCCTTACATCTGCGTGGAGAGTACCCTTCCAAATTTGATATCAGAGGAGAGATCATCCTGCCATTAGACGGTTTTGAAAAAATGAATGAGGAACGAATCAAAAATGGGGATGATCCCTATATGAATCCAAGGAATACCGCATCAGGAAGCCTTAAATTACAAGATAGTGCCTTAGTGGCAGAAAGACCATTAGATTGCTTGTTGTATGCATTGGTTGGAAGGGATCTACCGGCAAAAACACATTTTGAGCTTTTGGATAAAGCACGTAGCTGGGGATTTAAAATACCAAAGGAAGCCAGGTTATGTTATTCTATGAAGGAGGTTCTTTCTTTCCTTGAACACTGGGACATACACAGACATCATTTGCCGTATGAAACTGACGGGGTAGTGATAAAAGTAAATGATCTTCAGCAACAGGAAGAACTGGGGTACACTGCCAAATCGCCGCGCTGGGCCATTGCCTATAAGTTTAAAACAGAACAGGCCATCTCTGTATTAGAAAAGATCACTTACCAGGTGGGGCGTACAGGAGCAATTACGCCTGTGGCAAATCTTCGCCCGGTCTTACTGGCAGGTACAACGGTGAAGCGTGCTTCCCTGCACAATGCAGATCAGATAGCAAAGCTGGATATTCGTGAAGGTGATACTGTATTTGTGGAAAAAGGTGGTGAGATCATTCCAAAAATCGTTGGGGTGGACCTGGCACAACGTCCGGCGGAATCAACACCAACGATATATATTACCAATTGTCCTGAATGTGGCACCTCACTGCAGAGGGAGGAGGGGGAGGCTCAGCACTTCTGCCCAAATACAACGGGTTGTCCCCCTCAGATCACTGGAAGAATTCAGCATTTTATTTCCAGAAAGGCCATGGATATAGACGGACTGGGCGCTGAAACCGTGGAATTGTTGTTCAAAGAAGGACTTATTGAGAATTACGCAGACCTCTACACCCTCACCAAAGAACAGATCACTCCATTAGAACGCATGGCTGAAAAGTCGGCCGAAAATCTAGTACAGGGCATTGCAGATTCCGTAAAGATCCCCTTCGAACGGGTATTGTTTGGATTGGGGATCCGCTTTGTAGGTGAAACTGTAGCAAAAACCCTGGCAAAAGCGTATAAGAATATTGATGACTTAATGGCTGCAACGCCGGAAGAATTGATGGAGGTCAATGAGATTGGCCAGCGAATTGCGGAAAGTGTTATTTCTTTTTTTAAGGAAGAAAAGAATAGGGAGATCATTGAAAAACTCAGGACATACGGGCTGCAATTTTCTCTGACGGAAGAACAGCTTCAAAATCAGACAGACCTCCTGAAAGGGAAAACATTGGTGGTATCGGGGGTTTTTGAAAATTTGGAGCGAACTGAGCTTAAAAAACTGATTGAGGATAATGGAGGTAAGGTAAGTTCATCTATTTCTTCAAAAACATCTTATTTGGTTGCCGGGAATAATATGGGTCCAAGTAAACGAGCAAAAGCAGAATCTCTTGGAGTACCGATTATCTCTGAAACCGATTTTATGGAATTGATACAATAATTTTTTGAACGGATTTATTAACACGAAGATGACATCTATTCATAGCATAGAGGATTTCTATAAGTTAGTGGAGCATTCAGGGGTGCCGCCTTCCTCCTGGAAGAAAGAGAAAGCTGCCCTCTGGTGGGACGCTAAAGGGAACTGGGTAAAGGCTCACGAATTAGTTGATTCCCTTTCTACCCCTACTGCTATGTGGATCCACGCTTACCTTCACCGTAAGGAGGGTGATCAATGGAATGCTGAATACTGGTATCGCAGAGCAGGTAAACCTATTCCTGATAAATCCCTGGAGGCAGAATTTGAGGATTTGGTTAGGTCGCTCCTGTTATATTAGGCTTTAAGTACAATTCGATATCTTGCTTTTCCTTTGTGTAAATGCTCCATTGCCTCATTCACATTTTCCATGGGAAACTCTTCGACTATAGGATAAATATCGTGTCTAACACAAAAATCTAGCATTGTTGTTGTTAAAGCAGGACTGCCTAACGGACTACCGGCCACCGATTTCTCCCCCATGATCAAAGAAAATGCGGGAATTGGCATGGGCTCTAGGACGGCTCCAACAGTATGGAATCTTCCTTTGGGAGCTAGGGTGCCTAAATATGAATCCCAATCCAGGCTAACATTGGTAGTGTTTAAAATAAAATCGAGAGTGCCATTGATACTTTTTAACTCTTCGGGATCCCTGGAATTAATGACCTTGGTGGCCCCCATTTTCAAAATCTGTTCTTTTTTGTCCGGATTAGAGCTAAATGCGATTACCTCACAGCCCCATTTGTTCAGAAATTTTAGAGCCATATGGCCAAGACCACCGATACCAATAACACCTACTTTATCTGTCGGTTTTACCCCGGCAAGTATGATGGGGTTAAAAACAGTGATTCCGCCACATAACAATGGTCCGGCTTTGGCCATATCAATCTCTTTAGGTAGTGGTACCGTCCATGACCAATGACCCCTTACATAGTCTGCAAATCCACCATGGCGGCCAACAATGGTAGACTCCAGATTATAGCACAAATGATGCTGTCCCCTCATACATTGTTCGCAATGCATACAGGAGGCTGAGTTCCAGCCTAATCCAACCTTATCACCCACTTTTACTTTTTTTACCTTGTCACCAATAGCCGTTACTTCTCCAACAATTTCGTGACCCGGAACAAAAGGATACTGGGTCATACCCCATTCATTATTCAACATGCTCAGATCAGAATGGCAAATGCCGCAGTAGTGTATTTTAATATCAACTTCTTCGCTTTTCAGATCCCCAAGTTCATACCTAAATTTTGAAAGTGAACCACCGGCTTCCTGCGCAGCAAAAGCATTTACTTTACTCATAATTCTTTAATTTAAAATGAATTTTAAAGATAGGGGATATGCAGGTGATTAGCGAATCAAATAGCATTCCGGAAGATAATTAACCTAAAATTATTGTTGATTCGCCCCAGGGATTTAATTGTTAAGTAAGGGCAATAGCATTTCTTGAATTACAATTGGGCTTAAAAAAAAGTTTTGACAGGAGATTGACTTTATACCGTGATGGAGATTCCGTCCGCACTTTTAGTTTTTGAGCTATCAAAGAAAAAATCGATTCGACCCAGATTGATTCCGTAACATCCTACCTGGTTGATCAAAACAGGTATATCTTTCCGGTTGTTTCGGATAACCGGTTTTTCCAAAAATGTGTGCGTATGCCCTCCTATGATTAGATCTATGTCCTCTGTTTTGGAAGCCAGAAGCATATCACTTGGGGTTTGAGGTTCGTTTTTATATTCATACCCCAGATGAGAAAGGCAAATAACAAGGTCGCACTTCTTTTCTTGTTTTAGAACTCTACTCATATCCTGCGCAATTTCAATGGGATCGAGGTATTGGGTTTCTTTATATAATTTCTTTGTGACCAGGCCTTCCAGCGCTATCCCCAGACCAAAAACGCCCACTTTCAACCCATCAACCATAAAAACTTTAAAAGGGGAGGTGAATCCATCCAAAACGGTATTGGTAAAATCATAGTTAGCGGAGAGGAAGTCAAAATTTGCATAGGGCATTTGAGCTAATAGTCCATCAACTCCATTGTCAAAATCATGATTTCCAATAGTAGCTGCATCATAACGCAGTGCGCTCATTAATTTAAACTCTAATTCGCCACCATAAAAATTGAAATAGGGAGTGCCTTGAAAAATATCACCTGCATCCAATAACAAGGTGTTTGGATTTTCTTTGCGAATTTGTGAAATAAGGGTAGCTCTTCTGGCCAAACCACCCAAATTTGGAAAAGCTGCATGGTCTGTCGGAAATGGGTCGATATGACTGTG
This sequence comes from Eudoraea sp., assembly GCA_013042125.1. GTDB lineage: Bacteria > Bacteroidota > Bacteroidia > Flavobacteriales > Flavobacteriaceae > Muriicola. The sequence continues at coordinate 2,166 of JABDQS010000312.1, read as the reverse complement.
CACATCGTTGGTATGTAAGATCGTGATTTGTTTTTTGTAGAACGCAGAGCAACTATTTAATAAGGTGCCCCCAAGACCAACAAATCCGGCACTCGCAACAGAATTTTGAATAAATGATCTGCGTTTCATGGTTGTTTGATTTGAATAAACCGATCATCTACCGCAGCCCTCAGGGTATCAACTTTTTTAAAATGATCTATCATGGCATTTCTTAATAAATAATCCAGTTCAGTAATACTTTTGTGATCCTTTAAAAAATCCATATTACCACCACCCTGTATTAAATAATCTATAGTAGCGAGATTGTAGGTTTTATTTTCATCAAAAGGTTTGCCCTGGATGTTTACAGATCGCAAAGTACCATTGGTGTTGAGTACGATCTTCATCCCACTAATAGGTTGAGGTCTGCTGGAAGCAATGAGATAGCCAACCATTTCTCTTATTGCTCTACCCGGCAGTTCTAGAACTACTATATAATTTTCAAAAGGCATCACTTCATAGGCAGTTCGGGCCGTTACGGATCCGGCAGAGATAACATTGCGTATTCCGCCGTAGTTCAGCATAGCGATGTCTACATCATGTCCTGTGCGCATTTTAAAAATGGGCTCAGATTGCCACATTAATATATCGGCCATCAGATTTCCTTCGGAGGTGTTTAGTTCACCGTCGAACTTTACAATATCTTCCGGAGCATAGGCCAATACACTGTCTAAAACGCTGTTAACCCTATTGCGATAAGGAGTTATAAACGATTCAACAGAATCATTTGAAGAGATTTCCGAATTTATGGGAAGTTGTTTGCCTTTGATAGAGGTTAGTTGTGATGGACTTTGAGCACAGGAAGTAAGAAGAATAATTGTTATAAATACAACAAAAAGTTTCATATTTAAATCGTCTAAACGTGATAACTTAGCCCTGTGAAATGCTAAGAGAATGGTTACCTTTACCAAAACGCAAAGATAGATGTTTTTACAGGGACTAAAGGACAAATTCAAGCATAAATCAGGCGAGAAATATCTTAAGAATGAACTCTTAAAAAATCCTGAGATTGAAAGAAGCAAAAAGGGAATAAAGAATGTTGGTGTGATCGTGGATCTTGATACGTTTGATAATGCGGATTATTTTCAACAGTTCATTGAAATATTTAATTTGAGGCCCAATGCCGTTAAAATAATAGGATACAGAGGGTTTTATGACAAGAACTCTCCCTATGCAACGCCTATTTTTTCTGATAAGGACCTGGGTTGGGGTGGGGCCGTTGAAAACAGTTATGCTCTGGAGTTTTTGACCAAGGAGTACGACCTTCTTGTGAATTATTACACCCGGGATACGTTGATCCTGAAACTGATGACCGTTAAGACCAAAGCCAGGATAAAGGTGGGTTTTGCTGAGATCGATACTGAGTTGAATGATCTGATATTGCAAACACAGCTGCAAGACTTTAAGACCTTTAAAACAGAATTAAAGAAGTATTTAAAAGTAATGAACGAGTTATGATCATGGAACAATTATATGGAACGGGAGTAGCGCTGGTTACCCCTTTTAATGAGGATCGTTCTGTTGATGTGGAGGCACTGAGAAGGGTGGTGCAGTATTCCATTGAAGGGGGCGTAGATTATTTGGTGGTTTTAGGAACCACGGCTGAATCCGTAACGCTGACCTCAGAGGAAAAGCAATTGGTAATTCAAACGGTTATTGATGAAAATAAAGGACGTTTGCCTCTGGTGATCGGGATCGGTGGGAATAACACATCTTTGCTCGTTCAAGAATTAAAAAAGGCCGATCTGCAAGCCTTTGATGCGGTGCTTTCAGTGTCGCCTTACTATAACAAGCCCACTCAGGAAGGCATCTATCAGCATTACAAAATGTTAGCCTCAGTATCTCCAAAGCCAATGATCTTGTACAACGTGCCCGGGAGAACCGGTAGTAATATGTTGCCGGCTACGGTCGCAAGATTGGCAAAAGATTGCTCAAATATTATTGCAATAAAAGAAGCATGCGGGAACATGGATCAGATTAAGCAACTCCTGAAAGAAGTGCCTGCGGGCTTCCATGTAATTTCAGGAGATGACATTACAGCGCTTCCTACAGTAGTAGAGGGCGGTATCGGGGTAATCTCGGTATTGGGGCAAGGAATGCCTGAGCAAATGAGTAAAATGATACGTC
>JABDQS010000311.1 GCA_013042125.1 Eudoraea sp. | reverse complement strand
GTTATAAATGATGACTTTCAATTCATGGGCTTTTGAATGTATCTCACCAACAGGACCTTTGTTTTTCTTGGGAGAAAGACAGATCCAATCCCAGTTTCCTGTTAGCGGATAGGCTCCCGAAGTTTCTATATGGGTATTTAGATCTTTTTCTTTTAAAAGTGTTGTTAGCGGTCCCATGTCCCAGGTGAGAGGCTCCCCACCTGTAACCACAATAGTATTGGAGTACTGAGCTGCATTTCCGGCAATACTTTCTATTGCCGTGGGGGGATGTGTAGCTGCATTCCAACTTTCCTTTACATCGCACCAATGACAGCCCACATCGCACCCGCCAATTCTAATAAAATATGCAGCTGTGCCTTTGTGGTATCCCTCTCCCTGTATCGTATAGAACTCTTCCATAAGGGGCAGCATTGTGCCTTTCTCTACCAGCGCCATGATGTCTTTTTCTAACATGGCGCAAAGATACCACTAAGTTGTGTTTTTATTGCTTTTTTACGGGGACTCTCCTTTCTTATTTTTTGGCCGCAATGACATCAATTTCCACCCTCGCATTCCTTGCTAAACCAGCGGCTGCAAAAGTAGTCCTGGCCGGCTTTTTGGTAAAATGCCTGGTGTACACCTCATTAAACGCAGCAAAATCGTCCATGCTACTCAAGATCACAGTACATTTTATTACCTGGTCTAATGAAAGACCATGCTGTTGCAGAACATCGCGTATATTCTTGATGGCTTGTTCTGTTTCTGCCTGTAAACCTCCCTCAACCATAGTACGGGTACTGTGATCCATTCCAATTTGCCCTGCCAGAAAAAAAAGATCCCCCACCTCAACTGCATCGCTGAAGGGTGCCGTTTGCTTTTTAATTTCATGCGACTTGTGGAAAATGATACCGGAAGTTTCCTGGGCGTGGACGCCTTGTAATGAAATTATAAGGATAGTAATGCTTAGTAGAATGAAATTTTTCATGAGATGGCTTTTTTAATGTTGCTTAAAATTACCCTATTTTTATCAAAAATTAATCTGAATGGGTAGCAGGGAAGAATTCTTCGAACATATTGAAAAAGGATATACAACAAAAGGCGATTTTATTTCCATGGGGGCAGCCATGCTCAATGGAGAGACCATTACCAACGCACTTGTTAAAATTCCCCTGAAAACCCTGAACAGACATGGTTTAATTGCGGGGGCCACCGGTACCGGAAAGACAAAAACGCTACAGGTACTGGCCGAGAACCTTTCAGATAAAGGAATTCCTGTTTTACTCATGGACCTTAAAGGAGATCTAAGTGGACTTGCACAACCAAGTCCGGGACATCCAAAAATTGATGAACGGCACGCCAAAATTGGGTTCCCCTTTACACCCAAAAAGTTTCCGGTAGAGATCCTGTCCCTTTCTGAACAGGATGGCGTAAAATTACGAGCCACCGTTTCCGAATTTGGCCCCGTTCTGCTATCCAGGATCCTTAATCTTTCTGTTACCCAGGAAGGTATTGTGGCTGTGATCTTTAAGTATTGTGACGACCATAAACTTCCGCTGCTGGATCTCAAAGATTTTAAGAAAGTATTGCAATATGCCACCAATGAAGGTAAAAGAGAATTTGAAGACAGTTATGGCCGAATAGCCACCAGTTCTACAGGGGCTATTCTCAGGAAAGTGATAGAGTTGGAACAGCAGGGAGCCGACTTGTTCTTTGGAGAGAAGTCTTTCGATGTGAACGACCTTACCAGGATAGATGAAAATGGCCGTGGAATTATTAGCATACTCAGACTTACGGATATTCAAGACAGGCCAAAGTTGTTTTCCACCTTTATGTTAAGCCTGTTAGCAGAAGTTTATTCTACTTTTCCGGAACAGGGAGACAGCGATCGCCCGGAATTGATACTTTTTATTGACGAGGCACATTTAATATTTAAAGAAGCTTCCAAAGCCCTTTTAGATCAGATAGAAAGCATTGTAAAACTTATAAGGTCCAAAGGGATCGGGCTATATTTTGTCACTCAAAATCCAACCGATGTGCCGGATGCGGTCCTCTCTCAATTAGGGTTAAAAGTGCAGCATGCTTTAAGAGCTTTTACCGCCAAGGACCGGAAAGCCATAAAGCTTACGGCAGAAAACTATCCCTTATCCGACTATTACGATACCAAAGAGGTGCTCACTTCCCTTGGCATAGGAGAAGCTCTGATAAGTGCTTTGGATGAAAAAGGAAGGCCCACCCCACTGGCAGCAACCATGTTACGCGCTCCTATGAGCAGAATGGACGTCCTTTCTAATAGTGAACTCAAGGAAGTGATCAGCAATTCCAAATTGGTTAGGGAGTACAACGAGATCATTGACAGGGAAAGTGCTTACGAAATGCTGAATAAGAAAATTGAAAAGGCAGAGTCGGAAGCAAAGAAAGAAGAGGCAAAACCAGCACCAAGATCGCGCAGCACCAGCACTCGAAGGAGTACAAGACAAAATCCTGTGATAAAGGTCCTCACAAGTGCTACGTTTATCAGAGGAGTTATGGGGATTCTAAAAAAAGCCCTGAAATAGCCAAAGCCAGCTAAAATTTACTATAATCAAATAATACAATAATCTTTATCCTTTATGAGAACCGCAATAGGCCTATGCTTTTTATTATTTCTTTTCTGCACTTGTAAAAAAGAAGTTGACAATAGCTTTAGTATTTCTAAGGATCGTATTGGCCTGCTTACAAAAACCACCTCCATTGCCCAATTAGACAGTATTTTCGCGAACGATTCCATTGTTCGATCCGGGGCCTTGATGAAGGAACAAACTGCCTCTGAAAAGATAGAGATCTTTGAAAAAGGAGGCGCCCATTTACTAAGCATTTCGCCTACCAATGACAGCGTGCCTATGATAGAAAATATACGGATCTACGATCCCCGGTATAGCACAGTTGAGGGAGTTACTGTTATTAGCACGTTTAAGGATATCAAGGATAAACTCCTAGTTAAAAAAGTGATCACTTCCATGAACAACGTGGTGATCCTGCTTAAGGATAGTGATTTGTACTTTACCATCAGCAAAGATGAGTTACCGGCAGAACTTCGCTTTAACAATTCGGACATTGATATGGTACAGATCCCGGATAAAGCCAAAATAAAGTATATGATGATAGGATGGAACTAAGAGAATAGATGTCTGATTCATTATTCTTATTGGTTGTTAATTAATTCCTAAGTCATAAACTCCACACCACAGTTTTCATTAAATTGAGGCTAAACAACCTTATTATGAAAACAAACTACATCGCCATCCTATTACTTTGTTTTACGCAATATGCCATGGCACAGTACGCCTTTGATCCTTCCCCGGAACATCCGTATGGTCTCCCAAATCCGGATGCCCCCAAGGAATTGTTAGATTTTGCTCCTTTAATTGGTGAATGTAACTGTGCCTCGGTCTCCAGAAATTCTGATCAAAGTTGGGGTGAACCGGTTGATATGATCTGGCGATTCAAATATATTATGAATGGATACGGAGTTCAGGATGAAACCCTCAAAGCAGATGGGAAACACTCCGGCAGTATCCGTCAATTTGTAAAAGACAGTACGCGCTGGTATGTACATTATTACAGTTCCGGAGCACCTTCAACCATCCTGCCGGCATGGGAAGGCAACAAGGCTGAAAATGGGGATATTGTTCTCTACAGGGAACAAAAAGCACCTAATGGCCTCGACGGATTTTATAAGATCACTTTTTCGGAAATTGATGCTTCCGGATTTAAATGGTTAGGTGAATGGGCAAGCCCTGATGAGTCTTTCTCTTATCCAACCTGGAAAATAGATTGCAAAAAAAAGACGCTTTCCAGTAATGAGGCTGAAAGAGAAAACTTGCTAACAACCATGAAAGAATTTTCAAAAGCATATATGGCCGGTGATTACGAAACCATTGCAGACGCCTACACATCTGACGGAAAAATATTTCCAACCAATGCCCCTATCATCGAAGGTAAAGAGGCCATTAAAAAACGGTGGATCCTTCCCGAAGGTACTAGTATTCTAAATCATGAGCTACAACCAGAGGAGATCAATTTCCTGGGTAATTACGCCATTGATTATGGATATTACATGGGAAGGTCGAAAGCTAAAGATGGGAAAGAAGCAGATTTCAAAGGTAAATATGTGGTGGTATGGAAAAAAATTGATGCTGAATGGAAGATGTATCTCGATATCTGGAATCGGGTTGTGGATTAACAAAATAACTTTATTTTAATAGTTTGCTTCCATTGGATTCTCAAAAAGCACGTATACTTGCGGTGCCAATTAAGAATTTTATTCAAATGGAGATATTTCGATGACTAAATACTTTCAGCGCATACTTCCAAAAATTTATGGTTCATATTTTAATGCCTTGGCCCTTATTTCGAAGGAAAAAGTGGCCGAGAAGGCCTACCTTTTGTTTTGTACCCCGCGTAAAGGGAGAATCCTCCCCATACAATCTCAATTTTTAGAAAATTCAAAAAATGAAGTAATAACAGTTGGCGATATGAAGGTACAAACCTACAGCTGGGATGGAGATAGAGAAACCGTTCTCCTGCTCCATGGGTGGGAAAGTAATTCCTTTAGATGGCGAAACCTTATTGGCTTTTTAAAAAGAGAAGGGTATGGGGTTCTGGCCTTTGATGCTCCTGCACATGGTCATTCTTCAGGAAGTTTGTTCAATGTACTGCGCTATACAGATTGCACTCAAACAATTGTGTCTCGTTACAATCCCGATTATATCATCGGGCATTCTGTTGGTGGGATGACCGCCCTCTATCATCAGTATCTCTTTCCTGAAAATTCATTGAAGAAGGTAGTAAGTATTGGGGCCCCGGCAGAGTTTAGTGATGTGACGAAAAGGTACCAGGAACTACTGGGATTTAATAATAGGGTACTTAAGGCCCTGGACGCCTATTACAAAAAGCATTTTGGATTTGGTATTGACGACTTTTCCACCGCAGAATATGCCAAAAATATTACGATCCCCGGATTGTTGATCCATGATGAATTAGATCTGGTGGCCCCCTTCTGGGCTTCTGAAAAAGTACACGCCAATTGGAACAACAGTCAACTTATTAAAACACAGGGGCTGGGCCATTCCATGCATCAGGAACATGTTAATGAGCAGATCATAGATTATTTGAAATCATAGAAAAAATGTACTTTTAGATGAATCAGAGGGTTTTTTAATGCCTTTATGATTGCGTATTACTTTTATTCATATTTTACCATAAATTAATGCATATGACTACCATAACTCCTTTTCATATTGCCATCCCGGTACACAACCTCAGTGAGTGCAGAACCTTTTACAGGGAGGTGCTTAATTGCTCTGAAGGAAGGAGCAGTGATCACTGGGTAGATTTCAATCTCTTCGGGCATCAATTGGTCATTCACTACAAGCCCAAAGCAGAAGAAGACTTGCATACCAATCCTGTTGACGGGAAAAATGTACCTGTTCCTCATTACGGCGTTGTCTTGCCCTGGGAAACTTTTCAAAGTTTTTCGGAAGAACTCAAAGAAAAAGGCGTGGAATTTATTATTGAACCCTATGTACGGTTTGAAGGCGAGGTAGGGGAACAAGCTACTATGTTCTTTCTGGATCCTGCCGGTAATGCCTTAGAATTTAAGGCCTTCAAGGATATGGGACAGTTGTTTGCTAAATAATATTATTCAGGCCCCAAACTGCTGGTTTTGAGTAAAATAAGTGTCTTTTTGATTTAAGCAATCTTCTTTTTTTGTACCTTTTAGAGTACTATCAATCACAAACCATCAAATCATGGAACACAAAAAGATTATTGCAGTTGTGGGTGCTACAGGTGCCCAGGGTGGCGGTGTTATATCCGCCCTTTTAAATGATCCTTCACACGAATTTGCCGTAAGGGCCATTACGCGAAACAAGCATTCGGAGAAAGCAGAAGCATTTGCAAAGAGAGGAGTAGAAGTGGTTGAGGCCGATGTTGCTGACAAGAATAGTTTAATAAAAGCCTTTTCAGGAGCTTATGGAGCCTTTTGTGTCACTTTTTTCTGGGAACACTTTTCTCCGGAAAAGGAGATGGCCCATGCCAAAAATATGGCCGAGGCTGCCAGTGAGGCCAATTTACAACATGTTGTTTGGTCTACGCTGGAAGATACCCGTAAATGGGTTCCCCTGAGCGATGACAGAATGCCTACCCTCCAGGGTAAGTACAAAGTTCCCCATTTTGACGGAAAAGGAGTTTCAAATGCTTATTTTGAAAGAGGTAAGGTGCCATATACACTACTACTCACCTCCTTCTTCTTTGATAACTTCATCTATTTTGGAATGGAACCACAAAAAGGTCCGGATGGGAACCTGGCGATCACCATACCAATAGCAGACAAGAAATTGCCGATGATAGCCGCTGGTGACATTGGTAAATGTGTCCGGGGTATCTTCAAGGCCAAAAAAGCATACCGGGGTAAAACAGTTGGCATCGCTGCAGAACATCTTACAGGACAACAAATGGCAGATACTTTTTCAAAAATATTCGGTAAGAAAGTGAATTACAATGCAGTTCCTCCGGAAGTGTTCAGGACCTTTGATTTCCCGGGTGCAGATGACCTTGCCAATATGTATCAGATAAATACAGAATTCGAGACCGAATTTTGTAAGGCCAGAGATCTAAGTATTTCCCGCAGATTAAATCCTGAATTAAAAAGCTTCGAAACCTGGTTAGAAAAGAATAAGGGCCGGATCCCCATGCAAAAGGAAACAGCCTGAGAAGTAAGACAATTTTCCTTCGCAATAGCAGCATATTATATCCCCTTCAACCAGGGGATATTTCTTTTGTTCTGTCTTCTATAAGGTCAGGAAGTTTTATCTTTTTTCCGGCGATTCCAGATCCAAATAATAACCCCATATACCAATCCAAAAATGAGTCCGTCCCTGGACTCCCTTAGTAGGATCTCAGCAGAAATATCTCCTTCAAGGATCAATGAAATAACAATATACAGAAGCATGGCAACGACCACCTGTGAGATAAACTTTTTAGATTCCATATCTTCAAATTATTGTGACCAGGCCGTGGGTTTCCTATCCCAGCGATGTTTTCTGAGTTCTTCAAAAAGGGATTGAGAAAGACTTTTACCATCACTTGTCTGAACATTAGACAGCACATTTCGTTCTTTGCGCATACCAGGTATTACGGTGCTTACAGTCTTATTCCTAAGGATGAAACGGAGGGCCATCTCCGCCATGGTCATCCCTTGGGGCACCAAAGGTCTTAGCAGATCTGCCCTTTCAGCACTGGGAATAAGGTTTTCTGGAACAAAATAGCTTCCCCTCCAATCACCTTCGGGGAATACGGTCTCTTTTGTAATGTTTCCGGTAAGAGTTCCTTCATCAAACGGAACCCTGGCGATCACCCCAATATTCATTTGTTCGCAGAAAGGAAACAAAACATCTTCAGGTGCCTGATCAAAAATATTGTAGATAACCTGCACTGCATCAATTAAACCCGTTTTAAGGGTGACTATACCATTTTCGGGTTCCCATCGATTCATACTGATCCCCATGGCAACTATCTTTCCTGAGTTTTTAAGATCTTCCACCGTACGCTGCCATTCTTCTCTTTCCGCCCAAACGTCATCCCAGGTATGGAACTGCATCAGATCTATCTGCTCTACATTCAGATTCTTTAGAGTTTTATGGGTATACTCCAGAATATGAGCTGATGGATACGAATCTTCAAAATCATAGGAAGGTTTCGCCGGCCATTTAAAATTCCTTGGAGGGATCTTACTTGCCGTGTACAATTTCTTTTGAGGGTGCCTTTTTACAAGTGCACCCAGTAAACGTTCACTATGACCTTCACCATATCCCCATGCCGTATCAAAAAAAGTAACACCATGTTCTACAGCAAGGTCGAGAGAACGGGAAGACAGCAGGTCATCCGACTCTTTCCATCCACCCATTCCCCACATACCATAACCTATTTCACTTACATCCCAATTAGTTCTTCCGAATTTCCTGTATTTCATAGAAGTTCCATTATTGTTTAAATTTTATTTTCAGTGAGATTCATCCCAGTAAAAGCCCTTTCCTACGTACCCAAAAGAAAGCAAAGACCACATTTGGGACCCAACATAACCAGGCTACTATTCGGTAGGCTATGGTGAAATCTCCGAGGAAATATGTAAGGGTGGGTAACCAGATCCTAAGGGTCACAGCCGCAAAACAAAGTGCATAGCTGTAGATCATAAAACCCTGATGCAGGTCTATATCTTTATTTCTGGCAGCTTTGTATGCCATGGAAGTTGTGTAAAGCCATATAACACCCAGACAAATAAAACCTATGGATGCAACTAGTCCGCCCGTTGCGTAAAACGCTATATAGATCCCACAGCTACCACTGATCAAAACCGCGATCATATAGATCTTTCCAATGACCCTGTGTCTTTGAAGATTGCTATTTCTGAATTTCTTGCTGAATTGCGCCCAACCAATTAATAAGGCAAGCCCGCCGAAAAGGATATGTCCATAGAAGCCGGTATTCCAGATAACATTTCCTAATAAAGCGTCGCTTTTGGAAGCTAAAAGTCCAAATTCTCTGTCAATTACGAAGTATATCAATGGATATAGCCCAATGGATATGGCCATTGTGGCAAATGCGAACCAGGCAAATCTGTTAGTGGTGTTTTTCATTGTTTACCGATATCTCCAACTGCTTAGATCTGCTCCCTTGGGTGCGCTTTTTGCAATACGTTCCATGATCTTTGGCACATACATACTGTTATATCGAAGTCGGCTAATGGCATTAGGTTGGTCCGGGTCTCCATTCCAGCAGTGTTCAGCACGGTCGCCGTAAAGTACTTCTCCGTCGTAATAGGGATCTGAGGTATTCTCAAGGAAATCTTCCATCAGATAGACGGCATTGTTGAGGTAATAATTATCCATATCTCCGCAGTATATGTGGATCTTACCCTTTAGTTTATCACCAACTTTATCCCAATCGCGTTCCAGGATATACCGGAGGTCAAAGTTCTCTTTCCAGTACTCAGCAACATCGTGATCTATCTCCCCTGTCATTTTATCCCAGATACGTTGAGGATATCCGTCCGTTCCCTGAGGTGAATAGGTGGCTTCCCAAATGTCCCACTGCTGACCGGAGCGCGACTTGTCTCCTAACACCAGTTCCATATGGTTGTTCCCTTTTACCGTGCCTTGTATCTGGCCAAGATAGTCTCTGTGTGCGGGCACTTCCAACTGCTTAAAATCACTTTTGTAGTAATACGCATTCTCATCTTCATAAATATTGGTCAGGCAATACGCTCTGAAATCGATTGGATCCGGGCAGGCCGCAAAACACCCATTATATTCCTCAGGATACATGACCTGTACAGCCAGGGCCTCCCATCCTCCGGTAGAACCCCCGTAGAGAAAACGTGCCCAGCCTTCACCTAAACCGCGAAATTCCTTTTCAATGTGCGGAATAAGCTCATAGGTAATTGCGTCGCCATACGGGCCCTGAGAAGCCGAATTTACGGCATAGGAATCATCGTAATAGGGTGTAGGATGCTGAATCTCAATAATCAGAAACCTGGGAAAATCGGGTTCATTCCAACGTTTATAAAAATCATAGGCCTCCTGCTGCTGTATGATATTATAACCCTCAAGACTGAATCTGCTGGAATAATTAGGTTCCAGGTTAGGATCCGGAGGTTGCGTTCTAAAACCGCCGAAATCATCGGGAAAATGCCCATGGAAGATCATTAACGGGTATTTTGCCTCAGGATGCTCCTCAAACCCTTTTGGCAGTAGAATATGAGCCCCCAGGTACATGTCTCGCCCCCAGAATTCAGAGAGCTTTTCCGATCTTATTTTGATATGTTTGATCCACTCTGTGTCCTCAGGTTCTTCAATAGGCGGTATCTTCTGATCCATCAAAATATCCAGGGGTTCAATGCCATTTTCCGAAATGGTTATTTTAACGGGGGTGCTATATAAGTTTCCGGGCGAGCGGTTCCATTGTTGTCCTTCCCCATTATCCATGGGTAGTTTTACTGTTTGCCCTGTAGACAGGTTAAATGTCTCATAAACATGCAACAAGGCTTGCACCCAATATTCACCCGGCGGCACCTCACTCATTGAGGAATAAGGGTATCCGAGTGCCTGATCATCGAACGATATGTACTCGCCCGGTGCCATTTGATCCACGTTCATCCCAAAGATAAGCTGAGTGGTAAGGCCACCATTTATCTGAAACCTAGGTTCTTGTTCATTAGTTTTTGAGAATAACAGCAACAATCTTCCATCATTAGGTTCTTCGCTTGCAGAAGTTGGGAAGGTAATCTGAATATTGGCCGTGTATATCGAAGGTTGCTGTTGCTTGCATGCCATAATTGAAATACAGAACAGGGGTATTAGAAGGTATTTAGAATTCATTTGGTCGGAATATTTTCGACAAAAGGTACATATTTTGCCATAGGCATCCAATACCAAAGTGGTTTTTTAAACGTTATAATTAATCCCGAACTCGGTAATAATACCTACTAAATTATTGAGCTATGAAACGTCCCTACGTTATTTATTTCTTATTGGTGATCTTTTCTATTATATGTACCTGGAGTTGTACCAACGACGAAGGAAGTACAGAATTTGATACGCTTACCCCAACAGATTCTATTCAGGGTAGCGTAGAAGATCATACCATACCCCACTAAAAAAACCCTCCATGAGGAGGGTCCTTATTCTACTTATTTCATATCCGTTTACCAGATCTTCACCCTTTCTTCAGGCGCCAGGTACAGGCTGTCTGTTTCCTTGACATTAAAAGCCGAATAGAATTCAGGTACGTTGCGCACTATGCCATTTACTCTGAATTTGGCCGGGGAATGCGGATCAGTATTGATCTGAACCCTCAGGGCTTCATCCCTGGCTTTAGAACGCCAGGCCTGGGCATATCCAATAAAGACGCGTTGTTCTCCTGTAAAGCCATCCATGACAGGTCCTTCGGCATCTTCTAAAGACATTTTATAGGCCTTTAAAGCTATACTAAGACCTCCCAGGTCACCAATATTCTCCCCCAGGGTAAATTCGCCATTAATAGTAAGATCGGGCAATACCTCGTATGTGTTGTACTGCTCTACCAAAGCGTTTGTGCGTTTTTTAAACTCTTCTTTGTCCGTTTCTGTCCACCAGTTGCGCATGGCACCATCCCCATCGAACGTACTGCCCATATCGTCAAAACCATGACCAATTTCATGACCTATGACAGCTCCAATGGCACCGTAATTGACGGCATCATCAGCATTCAGATCAAAGAAAGGCGGTTGCAGTATAGCGGCTGGGAAGACGATCTCATTTAAGGTTGGGTTGTAGTAGGCGTTGACCGTTTGAGGGGTCATACCCCATTCAT
>JABDQS010000302.1 GCA_013042125.1 Eudoraea sp. | reverse complement strand
AAACCACCGTTGCCCTTGTAGACGAAAAGGTACCCGTTATCGTCAATATTGCAGAGCAGTCTACGAAAGGTGCACTTGAGGCCGCAGAAAAGGCAGAAAAGCATGGTGTAAGTGGTCTGATGATGTTGCCGCCGATGCGCTATAAAGCGAATGCATATGAAACAGTAGTTTATTTTTCCGAAGTCGCAAAACACATTAACTTACCAATCATGATCTACAATAACCCCGTGGATTATGGGATCGAGGTTACCCTGGATATGTTTGATGAACTACTTTCTTTTGCAACCATACAGGCCGTAAAGGAATCTACAAGGGATATCACAAATATTACCAGGATAAAGAACCGGTTTGGAGACCGGCTAAAGATCTTATGTGGGGTGGATACTCTGGCCCTGGAAAGTATGTTGGCAGGGGCAGAGGGTTGGGTGGCAGGATTGGTCTGTGCCTTTCCAAGAGAAACAGTTGCCATTTATGAGTTGGCAAAGGCCGGCAGAATTGAAGAAGCACTTTCTATTTACCGTTGGTTTATGCCCCTATTAGAACTAGACATCAATCCCCAATTGGTACAAAATATCAAGATGGCCGAGGTTGCTACAGGTATAGGAACCGAATATGTGCGACCCCCACGCTTGCCGCTTCAGGGAGACGAAAGAGTACGCGTGCAAAGGATCATAGACAGAGGGGTTGCCAGCAGGCCTGTGCTTCCTGAGTACCAGGAATTAAATAGTAAATAGCAGAGAAATATGTTAGACGGGAAGAATATCATCGGATTTAAAAGATCAAAAAGGGGAACCCATACCTTTAAAACAATCAATCCCATTCTGAATATTGAGAATGAAACGATCTATTATGAGGCTGCCTCAGAGGAGATTCAGGAGGCAGTTTCCTTAGCCCAACAGGCTTCTGCGATCTTTGCAGAAACAAGTTATAAGCACCGGGCCAAATTTCTTATGGCCATTGCCGATGAGATCATGGCCCTTGATCAAAGCCTGATAGATGTATATTGTTCAGAGACCGGTTTACCGGAGGGAAGGGCGAAAGGAGAAAGAGGGAGAACGGTAAACCAATTACGGATGTTCGCTCAGATCCTGGAAGAAGGATCTTTTGTGGAAGCCAGCATAGATACCGCTCAACCAGATAGAGAACCGGTCCCCAAAGTAGATCTTCGCAAAATGATGTTACCACTGGGCCCTGTGGCCGTTTTTGGGGCCAGCAATTTCCCATTGGCGTATTCTTCAGCCGGGGGAGATACCGCAAGTGCCCTGGCAGCCGGTTGCCCGGTCATCGTAAAAGGGCATCCAATGCACGCAGGTACGGGCAGTATGGTCTCTTCCGCCATAATTAAAGCCGCTAAAGACACTTCCATGCCCGAAGGCGTTTTATCTCACCTAAATAGCAGTGGCCATGAAGTAGGGGAGGCCTTATTAAAGGATCCATTCATTAAGGCCGTAGGATTTACGGGAAGTATTAACGGAGGACGTGCGCTTTTTGATCTGGCGGCACAAAGGAAAGAACCAATACCCGTATTTGCAGAAATGGGGAGTGTTAATCCGGTAGTATTGCTTCCGGAAATAATGAAAACTGAAAATGAAAAATGGGCCGGAACCATTGCTCAGTCTGTTACATTGGGGAGCGGACAGTTTTGCACTAACCCCGGCATCCTGCTGGGGATCAAAAATTCCGATCTGGACCAGTTCACTGAGATCTTAGCTACTAAAATTAGCGAGGTGGTCCCGGCGAGTATGTTGCACCCGGCCATAGCAAACAAATATGATGATGGCAGATCTGCAATGCAAGAACAACAAGGCACCTCATTAGTGGTTGAATTCTCTGAGAAGACCAAACCCAATATTGGCAGGCCCGCTATTTTGAAAGTAAGCGCTGCTGAATTCAGGGAGAATCCCAAACTCCATCAAGAAGTTTTCGGGCCTTTTTCACTGCTTGTGGAATGCCAGAATATTGAGGACCTGGAAAGATCGGTTTCCCTTCTGGAAGGACAACTAACGGCGTCGGTAATAGGGACCACTGAAGAATTGCGGGGATATGATTATCTGCTGAAACAGCTGGAGAACAGGGTAGGACGACTTGTTTTTAACGGAGTACCTACCGGAGTGGAAGTTTGTGCCTCCATGCACCATGGAGGGCCGTATCCGGCCACTACAGATAGCAGGTTCACCGCAGTTGGTGATGATGCTATTAAACGCTGGTTACGACCTGTGTGTTATCAGAATTGCCCTGATGAATTACTGCCGGCATCCCTTCAAAATGCCAATCCATTGCAACTATTAAGAAGGGTAGACGGAACACTCACCCGCGCTAAACTATAACAAGCCATGGCGCAACATACCTTTCATTGTGTAGACGGACATACCTGCGGTAATCCGGTCCGCTTGGTGGTGAAAGGGGGACCCGTGCTGGAAGGGAGGACCATGAGCGAAAAGCGGCAGCATTTTCTTAAGGAATACGATTGGATACGAACAGGGCTCATGTTTGAACCGCGGGGACACGATATGATGAGTGGCAGTATCCTTTACCCACCTTCAGATCCTGAGAACGACTTTGGGATTCTTTTTATAGAAACAAGTGGATGTTTGCCTATGTGCGGCCATGGAGCCATAGGGACAATTACCATGGCTATTGAAGAGAAGATCATTATTCCCAAAACCGAGGGAAGTATAAGAATGGAGACGCCGGCCGGACTTATCTCAGCAACCTATGAGATGCAAAAAGGAAAGGTGCAATGGGTAAAGCTACGCAATGTTCCTTCCTATTTAGCCTCCGAAAAACTGGAAGTTAATTGTCCGGTTTTGGGAACCCTGATATTTGATGTGGCTTACGGAGGGAATTTCTATGCCATCCTGGATCCTCAAAAGAACTTTACGGGCCTTCAGGATTTTACTGGAACCCAGCTTGTGCAAGTTAGTCCGGAAATCAGGAGGCGGATCAATGAGAAGTACCCCAACAATTTTATACATCCTGAGAATAAGACTATTCGTGATGTAAGTCATTTGCTATGGACCGGCACTCCTATACATGAGGGATCTACGGCGAGGAATGCTGTTTTCTATGGAGATAAGGCCATAGACAGATCGCCTTGTGGTACAGGTACTTCGGCTCGTATGGCGCAATGGCATGCACAGGGAAAATTAGCAGAAGGAGATCCTTTTGTTCATGAGAGCATCATAGGTTCTCAATTTACAGGCAGCATTGAAGGCCTTAGCAGCGTAGGGG
>JABDQS010000089.1 GCA_013042125.1 Eudoraea sp. | reverse complement strand
CTCCGGCAGCAATTCCCGCCCTGGCCATTGTACTGATAAGTGCCGGTCTGCCGCCGGTTACCCCTGTGGCCTGGTTGGGCTGTTGAAGAGAATGAGTAACATCAAGGACCACAGGTGCATACTGTTTCATGGTGGGCACCCCCCTGAAATCAACGATCATATCCTGGTAGCCAAACATGGTACCACGGTCCGTAATGATGACCTGATCATTGCCCGAATCGGTAACCTTGGCTACCGCATGTTTCATGCTTTCCGGACTCATAAATTGCCCTTTTTTAAGATTTACGACCTTCCCTGTTTCAGCAGCGGCGATCACCAGGTCTGTCTGACGTACCAGGAAAGCCGGGATCTGCAATACATCCACGTATTCGGCCGCCATGATGGCATCGGAGATCTCATGAATATCTGTTACTGTGGGAACTTTGAAGGTTTCAGACACCTTGCGTAAGATCTTTAAGGCTTTCTCATCGCCAATACCGGTAAAAGAATCTACCCTGCTTCTGTTGGCCTTCTTAAAACTTCCCTTAAAGATATAGGGGATCTTTAGTTGGTCTGTAACAGTGACTATGTGTTCTGCAATACGAAGGGCCATGTCCTCACCTTCTATGGCGCAAGGTCCGGAAAGCAAGAAGAAGTTGCTACCTTCGGCATGTTTGATCTGCGGAATAGCACTTAGGTTCATTTCTTAAATTTTACACAAAGATAGTATTAAACAGTGTTATCCTTTTTAGTTTTAGGGAAGCTATCAGAATATGATAAGAAAAAATAGCTACTTTATCCTCTTTGTATTCATCGCCACTTTCTCATTGGCCCAAGCACAACGAATTTCGGAACGAGGTAGTGGCCCTATTGTCCTGGAAAAGCATCAACTAAGGTTCGACCTGTTAAGTCCGGGAATTAGTTATGAACTTGGTCTTTTTCGTAATCAGACGGTTTCTACGAGCTTAGGACTGGCCGCCGCGACGTATCAGGAAGGCTATGCTTTGGGTTTCGCCATGAATAACCGATATAGGTATTACCATAATTTTAATAGGCGTGAGGAGCTTGGAAAACGTGTCTCCGGTAATTCCGGGAATTATATAGCTGCTGCCCAGGCCATTTTTTTCTCTCAATTACGCCTGGCAACAGATATAGAGCCAGACGACTACAATTTGGGATTTTATGGTCTGGTATATGGAATTCAACGAACCTACGACAGTGGTTTTAATATCAATGTGGAGCTGGGTGGGGGTTATTATCGGGGAGACGGTGCACCGTCTGGCTACGGCCCCTTGTTTAGCCTAAATTTTGGTTGGGTGGCCACTAAACGAAAATCGAGAAAACCTACCTACGATTAAAATCGGTCCTGTCCTTATTAGATACTAAAGCATCAATTTCTTAATGGTCTCCAAATAACCCCGGCTAACTCTGACCACATCGCCGTTGAGCATTGTTACATCGTAACTTTTACCATACTTGTGTAGTTCTTTAACCATATTGAGGTTAATAATGGAAGAGCGGTGAACCCTTACAAATGTTTGAGGATTTAACTTTTCTTCTAACCCGGAGATGCCATAATTACTTATGTACATCGTACTCTGTGTATGCAACTTTGAATAATCTCCATAAGCTTCTATCCGTATTATTTCAGAAACAGCAATTGTCACTAATTTCTTTTGCGATTGTACGAGAACACGTTCGGGGTATTCCTCTTTTTCCATGATAAGACTTTCCGCAAGTGATCCCAATTTGCGCTCCCCGGACTTCAAACGGTCTATAGCCATACCAAATCGTTCTTTTGTATACGGCTTTAACAAATAGTCGACCGCATGAACTTCAAAAGCTTTCAAAGCATATTGATCAAAGGCAGTAGAAAATATTATCTGCGGGATCTCTTCCAGAAAAGCAAGAACCTCAAAACCTGTTTTCCCGGGCATCTGCACGTCTAAAAAAACAAGATCTGGTTTAAAACGGTTTATTTCGGTAATGGCATCAACACCATTATTTACCTCGGAAATTAAAACGAGATCCGGAAAATTTGCCAGATATTCTTTGATCAATTTCCGCCCGGCTTCCTCATCGTCCGCAATAATTACCTTTTTCATATTGAGAATTTAATTTTCAATCCCCTGGGCGAATTGTCCAACAATTCTAGTTGACTTTTATATAATTTTTGAAGGCGAAGTCTGGTATTGTTAAGCCCTACACCTTTTTCAAAAATCTGGTGTTTATCTTTAATGCCAATACCTGTATCTGAGATCTCAAATTTTAATTTGCCCTCTTCTTTAAAGATAAAGATGCTTATGACGCCTCCCTCTATAAGGCTGGAAAGTCCGTGTTTTACAGAATTCTCAACTAAAGGTTGGAGTAACATGGGTGGTATAGGTTCGTCCATAAGATCCTCTGCAACATCAATATTGATCCTTAACCGATCTTCAAATCTTGCTTTTTCGAGATCCAGATATTTTTTTACAAAGGCCAACTCTTGTTTTAAAGGAACTAAATCTTGCTGTGAAGCCTGTAATTGATATCGGAAAAGATCTGATAATTGTGCGATCATTTCGCGCGTAGTTTCATTTTCCGCAGGTAATGAAGCGTTGATTGTATTAAAAATATTGTATAAAAAATGAGGGTTTAATTGTGCCTTAATTGCTGCCAGTTCACTTTTTAATGCAGCTTGTCTCAACTCACCCTCCAGAATTAGTTTTCGTTTGTTCTCCTGGTAATGCTCGTACGCAAATAAAATGCCAAATTGAATAAAGAAAAATAGACCTGGGATATAGAGATCCCAGATCATTCCGGTGCCTCGGAGTCTGCCCCACCCCATAATATCACTTATACCGTAATGAAGGGTTCTTATAAGATAAATTACGAATGGCATTAGTAACAACAGCACCAAGATCCTCAGGAGTAAATCCTTTTTCTTTAACACCCTGAAGATTATCACCCAAAGGATTACAGAACCTAACATAAACAAGGAATACTGCATACCTGCAGAACGCCAATAATCTGCTAAGTCAAAAATACCAAGCCAACCTCTGTCTAAAAAAGCTGCTTGATTTATATATAATGCTAAATGATACAGGCCGGAGAATGTAAAATAGAAAAGGAAAACCGCCAGTATTTCCTTAGCTCTGATGTTCCAAAAAAGATATTTATTTAACATGGTATTAAATTGATACTTCAAGGTAAGCAGATCACCGGTCTTAAAAAAATAGGTTTCGGTGAATGGTCCTATACAGGGTTAGATGGTCCTTGCCATTGAACTGGCCATAGGGCGGTTCATCAGTTTCTACTTTCCAGGCAGACAGTGAAATAGGATATTTGAGCATCTATTAAAAACAGCGTGTTATGAGAGTATATGTATTCATGGTCCTATTCCTGTCTTCCCTAGTTCAGTATGGGCAATCAATAAGTGGCCGCGTTCAATCGGAAGACAAAGAGTTCCTTCCTTTCGCCGCCGTCACCTTAAATCGTGCACAGGATTCGAGCCTCGTAAAAGCTGTGATCACTGATGAAAATGGAAATTTCGTCATACGAAACATTCCCGGGAGTAAGTATTTACTCAATATCTCTAATATTGGGTATAAGGACTATCAGCTGGAAATCCTGTTCGATGGAAACTCTTTGGAACTTGGAACCCTGGTCCTGGAATTCAGTGCTGAAAATCTCGATGAGGTTACGGTCGTAGCCGATAAACCAATGATACAGGTCCAGGCAGACAAAACTATTTTTAATGTTGAGAATACTATAAATGCAACAGGTACCAGTGCATTTGAACTTTTACGGAAAGCTCCGGGGGTCATCGTAGGGAATAATGGCGGCATTATTGTAGAAGGGAAATTGGGGGTTCAGATTTTTATTGACAATAAACTATCTGTGCTACAAGGGGAAGATCTTATCAACTATTTAGAAAGTCTGCAGGCAACCGATATAGAGGCTATAGAGATCATCACACAACCGTCTTCCAAATACGATGCTGCCGGAAATGCAGGTATTATTAATATTAAACTAAAAAAAGACAAGAGCCTTGGTACAAACGGGACCGTAACGGGAGGGCTTACAGTAGGTGATTTTGGTCGGTATAATTCCAGTATCAACTTCAATACCAGAGGCAAGAAAGGAAACTTCTACGGAACCTACAGCAACCGTTTTGGGAAAAGTACAAACTTCCTCAATTTGTTGAGGACACAGGCAGGGACAAGCTTTGGTGCCCGCACCAGAAGTATCTACGACCGGAATAGCAACAACGTTAAATTGGGCTACGATCTTTATGCCAACAAGAAAAGCACTTTTGGTGCAATTTTCGATGGTAATTTCAATAATGGCTATGGGATCAATAATTCGCGGACACCTATCAGGGCCATTGGAGCTTCCCAGAATGACAGCGTATTGATTGCGAATAACCGTACTTCCAATCTCTCATATAACCTTAATGGCAATTTAAATTACAGGTTTACCGATACTTTGGGTGTCAGCCTGAATGTGGACCTGGATTATGGGAAGTACAATAGTGACAGGAATGCCTTTCAACCCAATGTATACTTCAACGGAAATGAAACGCAAGTGATCCGCGAATTGATCACAAGGCAGGAAACGCCAATTGATATTGACATTGTTACCTTAAAAGCCGACTATGAACAAAACCTGTTGAAAGGGGTTGTTGGTGTGGGATTTAAGTTGTCTTACGTAAACACCTTCAATATTTTTAATTTTTTCAATATTGAGAATAATCAGGAAGTTTTAGATGTAAATCAAAGCAATGAATTCTCATATGATGAAAGGATCAATGCAGCCTATTTTAATTACAATGCAAAATGGAAAAAATGGAATTTACAGTTTGGATTGCGTATGGAAAATACTATTTCAGACGGTAATCTGGAGAGTATGCAGGCTAATCAGGATTCTCGTGTTAAGAGGAATTATACAAATTTCTTTCCTTCCGGGGGCTTAACATATCAACTGTCTCCTAAAAATCAGTTTGCCCTTACCTATAGCAAAAGGATACAGCGACCGAATTACGCCTCCTTAAATCCGTTTGAATACAAAATTGACGAGCTTTCCTCAAGTAAAGGAAATCCTTTTCTTCAGCCTCAATACACAGACAATTTAAAACTGTCGCATACACACAATTACCGACTCACAACCTCTTTGAGTTATAGCTATATTTCCGATTTCTTTGCAAGAGTAACAGTGGCTGAGGGGGATACAAGAAATTTTCTGACCACTTTAAATGTGGCAGATCAGGAGATCATCAACTTAGGCATTTCGTATCCAAAGAATATAAAGGACTGGTGGAATGTCTATTTCAGTCTCAATGCCTATGTCTCTAATTACAAAGCCAACAGTCCGGAATTTTTACCGGTAAAACAGGAGACACTTAGTTTTTACATACAGAATACATTTACCTTGCCAAAAGGATTGCGAATGGAAGTTTCTGGCTGGTATAGCTCCCCTTCTGTGTGGGGAGGGACTTATCAAACGGCCTCACTGGGTTCATTGAACCTGGCTTTTCAGAAAAAATTCTTTCAGGAACGGTTAACAAGCAGATTGTCTTTTAATGACATCCTCTACACTATTCCGTGGAGAGGAACTACACAATTTGGAGATCTTTTTATTGACGGCAGCGGTGGAAGTGACAGTAGGCAAGTTGCATTTAGCCTTACCTATGATTTTGGTAGGAAAGAAATAAAGAATGCACGCTCCAGAAAGACCGGCCTTGAAGACGAGAAGGACCGCATCCAGGATTAATAAGGTAGCTTTATGAAGCGCGGAAAGTGCTCTAAACCAGTGTCATAAAAAAAATACAACTTTGTATACGCGTGCCAAAAATAGCAGTATCTTTGCCGGCTCAAAACAAAGAGATGTCTACTACAAAGAACATTGCCATTATTGCCCACGTTGACCACGGTAAAACCACCCTGGTTGATAAGATACTTCACTATTGCCAGTTATTTCGTGAGAACGAAAAAACGGGCGACCTAATTCTGGACAACAACGATCTGGAAAGGGAAAGAGGCATCACCATTGTTTCAAAAAATGTATCGGTAACCTACAAAGACACCAAGATCAATATCATCGATACTCCCGGTCACGCCGACTTTGGTGGGGAGGTAGAGCGCGTCTTGAACATGGCAGACGGGGTATTGCTTTTGGTGGATGCCTTTGAAGGACCTATGCCACAAACTCGTTTTGTATTGCAAAAAGCTTTGAACCTTGGTTTAAAACCATGCGTTGTCATCAATAAAGTTGATAAAGAGAATTGTACTCCGGAAGAAGTACACGAAAAAGTTTTCGACCTGATG
>JABDQS010000290.1 GCA_013042125.1 Eudoraea sp. | reverse complement strand
TACTTTGTGGACATAGTCGTAAAGATGTCTCTAAAATAACGAATATGTCTATACTTTATTACAGGGACCACATGTCATTTTAGGTCAAAAACGATGCCATCTCTTCAGGCCTCTTTGAATAATATACGATTTCTTATTTGGCAACGGCCTTTTCAACAACGGGATCGAACAATGAGGATTGGTCAACTTGATTGCGAATGATGTCATCAAAAGTCTCTCTTTCCCTTATCAGATATGCCTTTCCTTCATGCCAAAGTACTTCTGCAGGCCGGTATCTGGAATTGTAATTACTGGCCATGGTGAAGCAATAAGCACCGGCATTCTGGAAGCACAAGATGTCACCTTCGGAGATCTCATTGATCCTTCTGTTGTTCCCAAAAGTGTCCGTCTCACAAATGTAACCAACAACCGAATAATAGCGTTCTCTGCCTTCAGGGTTAGATATATTGATAATCTGATGAGAGGAACCATAAAGCATAGGACGAATCAGATGGTTAAATCCGGAATCAACACTGGCAAATACTGTTGAGGTGGTTTGTTTTACCACGTTCACTTTGGCAAGGAACGACCCTGCTTCGCTGACCAGAAATTTACCCGGCTCAAAGGCAAGGGTAAGATCTTTTCCATACTCCTCGCAGAATTCATTGAATCTCCCTGCTAATTTTTGACCTAGCTCTTCCACATTGGTCTGTATGTCTCCTTCTTTGTACGGCACCTTAAAACCGCTCCCAAAATCAATAAAATCAAGTTCTTTAAAATGCTTGGCAGTATCAAATAGTATTTCTGAGGCGTATAGGAAAACATCAATATCGAGGATATCACTGCCTGTATGCATATGGATCCCATTAATATTCATTTTAGTAAGTTCTACGATCCTTAATAAATGTGGTATTTGATGTATGCTGATCCCAAATTTGGAGTCAATATGGCCTACCGAAATGTTGGAATTACCACCAGCCATCACATGTGGATTAATACGAATGCAAACAGGTACGTGCGGGTGTTTGGCGCCAAATTGCTCCAGGATCGAAAGATTATCAATATTGATTTGAACTCCTAATTTTGTGGCCTCTTCTATTTCTTCCAGAGAAACTCCATTTGGAGTGTAGATAATATCCTGCGGTTGAAAGCCCGCCATTAATCCTAGCTGCACTTCCTGTATGGATACGGTGTCCAGCCCGCTTCCAAGACTATTCATCAATCTGAGGATAGAAAGGTTGGATAAGGCCTTAGCGGCATAGTTCAATTTCAGTTTTGGAACACTGCCAAAGGCTTTAGTGAGCCTGTTAAATTGGGAAATGATCTTTTCCGAATCATAAACGTATACCGGCGCCCCATAATCCTGAGCTATCTTTAAGAGATCTGAATGCTTCATTGCAATAACTTTGATGCAAAGCTACTCTTCTCAGGCTTTTAACCCAAAATAAAGTGTGATAAACTAAAAAATACAACAAATAGTTACAAATACAACAATATTCTCTGAATTATTAACTTGCGATGCACCACCTGTCTTCGTATTTTTACCAAAATTTGGTTGTGAAATTACCCTTCTTTCCACTACAAACAGTATTCTTCCCTGGTGAAACCGTACCACTTCATATTTTTGAAGAACGATATAAGGAGCTTATCAACGATTGCAGAAAAGATGCGATCACTTTTGGTATTCCTGTCTATATAAATGACAGGATCGTGTATGGAACAGAGGTGCAGCTTGTAGAAGTTGTTACCACCTATGAGAATGGATCTATGGATGTAACCTGTGTAGGCAGACAGATCTTTCAGGTAATGACCTTTGAAAATGAAATGGAAGGCAAATTGTATGCAGGGGGTGAGGTAAAATTTTTGGAGGCTATCAATGATGGTGACATACCGGCGAAAGAAGCCGTGCTCAATAGAATTCAAGACCTTTACGATCTAATGGGGGTGCATTTTGAAAAGATCCCTGCAGAAAAATTTAATCCCTATATGCTTGCCCATAAAATGGGTCTCTCTTTCGAACAGGAATACGAATTAATGCAATTGGTC
>JABDQS010000282.1 GCA_013042125.1 Eudoraea sp. | reverse complement strand
GGTTGAACTCAGAATAGGATTGTTAGATATGAGCATTCATCCCTTGCTGGTTGGGGTAACAAAAGCCTGGAAAAGTGGCAAAAAAGATTATTCATATGATCTTATGGGTGATGATGTTCGAAAGTATTTTAAAGCCCTAAATAATGCGCCTGATTATCATTTTAATGTAGATTTGAACGCCTTACCAGATACGATTTTCCATAAAAGTTTCTATTTTTCTGCCGGCGTCATATTTGCCTTTACTGAAAAGCCTCTTACTGTAGAGGCATCAAGAGTATTAAGAAGGTTTGCCGGCGTTTTTGGGCAGACCTACACACGTTTCCTGGACCTTAAAAAAGCGGAAGCCCAGGCTAAAAATGCGGTCAAGCAAGCTTCCCTGGACAGGGTTCGGGGCGAGATCGCCAGTATGCGAACTACCGAGGATCTGCAACGTATTACCCCATTGGTTTTCAATGAGCTCACCACCCTTGGGGTGCCTTTTTTCCGTTGCGGGGTCTTTATCATTCATGAAAAAGAAAAAAAACTGGAAGTGTATCTGTCGGCCCCGGATGGCAATTCCCTGGGGGTATTGCACATCCCTTTTAATGTAAATGAGCTCACCCAAAACTCCGTAGCCAACTGGAAAAAAAATGAAGTATATCACCAGCACTGGAACAAGGAAGATTTTGTAGCATGGACCAAATCCATGATCGAAAAGGGACAGGTACAAGATGCCAAAACCTATCAGGGGGCTGAAAAACCACCGGAATCACTCGACCTTCATTTTATTCCTTTTACCCAGGGGATGCTCTATGTTGGGAATACCGAACAGCTGAAAGAAGATGATATTGAGCTGGTGAGATCGTTGGCAGATGCCTTTTCGATCGCCTATGCCCGGTATGAGGATTTTGTAAATCTGGACAAAGCCAAAGCTAGTATTGAAACCACATTAACTGAATTAAAGGCCACCCAAAACCAACTGGTACAGTCGGAGAAAATGGCATCGCTTGGTGAGCTTACAGCCGGTATTGCCCATGAGATCCAAAACCCACTGAACTTTGTAAACAACTTCTCCGAGGTAAGTAAAGAGCTCATAGAAGAAATGCTGGAGGAAATGCAGAAAGGCGATGAGGAAGAGGTAAAAGCTCTGGCAGATGACATCATTCAAAACCTTGAGAAGATACACCACCATGGGCAACGGGCAGATGGGATCGTAAAGGGTATGTTGCAGCACAGCAGGACCAGTAGCGGAGAAAAAGAAGCAACAGACATCAATGTGCTGGCCGATGAATACCTGCGACTGGCTTATCACGGCTTACGTGCCAAGGACAAGTCTTTTAATGCAACCCTGGTAACCCATTTTGACGAGACCATAGGAAAGGTAAATGTCCTTGCCCAGGACCTGGGGCGTGTGATCCTGAACCTGATCACCAATGCTTTTTATGCCGTTCAGGAGCGGAAGAAAGAGGGAGCCACAGGCTATGAACCTACAGTAACTGTCAGTACTAAAAAACTTACCACCCCTACAGGGGCCGGGGGAATAGAGATCCGGGTAGAGGACAATGGCAATGGAATTCCTGAGACTATCAAAGAAAAGATCTTTCAGCCCTTCTTTACCACCAAGCCCACCGGGCAGGGTACCGGACTGGGCCTGAGTATGAGTTATGATATAGTGAAAAAGGGGCATGGGGGAGAATTAACTGTTGAATCTAAAGAAGGAAAAGGGACATCATTTAGTATACAATTACCAGTAACACTTTAATTATGGCGCGGCAACTAAAAATTATAGGGATTTTCATTTTGATGTTTAGTGCTACCTTTTTAACCTATAGCCAGGATTCCATATTTGTTTTAAAATCATCGGATATCAGTGAAAATGGTTTTTTAGGACTTCCGAAAATAACAGAATGGGAATATAAAAAGGGACATGACCCTTCCTGGAAAAACTTACCAAAGGACGATAAAAGTTGGAGTAAGCTAGATTCTGCGGATGTAGTAAACCTAAAATATGATGAAGATAGAATGTTCGAAGCATGGTTTCGCATTCAAGTAAGGTTTGAAGGTGATTTTAAGGACCATCCATTTTTTATGCTAAGCAATAATACCGCAGCACAAAGGTTTTATTTAGATGGAGAATACCTTGGGGCTTTTGGAGATGCTAATTTGGTTGAAAGTGCTTTTATACCCCATAACCCTCAAGACTTTTTATATGTACCATTTAGTCTAAACACCACGCATCAACTTTCAATTCACTTTATTGATAAGAAACCTATTAATATCCCAAGAAGGACCAATATCGGTGTTTTATCGCAGTATAGTTTTTTATTTTTTACTACTTCAAGCAAAATACAGTCCGAATTTTTAAACCTAGCAAATTATGACACGCCAATGCTTATCGGCATTTATATAATGGTCGTGTTTTTTATACTGACCCTAATTGTATCCTTTTTAAATAAATCTGAAATACATTTAAGGAATATTGCTGCGTGTATAATGGCAATATTGGTTTTCATTACAGCGATGTATTCTAGGTTTACTTTAGATCTTGACTTAGACCTAGCGACTATCTTTTTAGTTATTGGTTGGTTGGCCATCACCACTGTTTTTGCCTTTTTGCCGCTGTTGTGTGCTCAAATTTTAAATAATCACATTCCAAAGTGGTTAAAAATATTACTGTTTTCCTTAATATTTTTTGGAGGGCTGAGCATCTATCTACAAGTTGTGTTTCCGATTCCAATATTGATTTCATTAGGGAGTTGCCTCTTTATTATTTTTAAATCCAGGAAAACCCTTACTAAGCCGAAATGGGCATTAGTTTTGGGTATTATTAGCACTCTTTTGTTATTTGGGATTTCGTCTTTTTCAGATATTTTTGCAAGGTCCAGTTCATTTAATGTTGGATATTTATATTTAGTATCACTAACTGCTTTTCCTTTTAGCCTATTGGTTTATATCTTTTTATGGTTAAGAGAAACGGTATCAAGTGAAAAAACTAAAGCCAGCCAAATAGTAGCCCTTGTAGAAGAAAAAAAGTCTTTTCTAGAAAACCAAAATATAGCGTTAGAGCAAAAAGTAACGCTACGAACGCAAGAACTAAAATCTTCTTTGGAAAACCTTAAAGCCACTCAGTCTCAACTTATCCAATCCGAAAAAATGGCTTCTTTGGGGGAACTTACGGCGGGCATTGCCCATGAGATCCAAAACCCACTCAACTTTGTAAACAATTTCTCCGAAGTAAGTAATGAACTTATTGATGAAATGAATGAGGAATTAGACAAGGGGGATACAGAAGAAGCAAAAGCAATTTCAGAAGACATTAAACAAAACCTCGAAAAAATAAACCACCATGGCAAACGCGCCGATGGCATTGTTAAAGGAATGTTGCAGCATAGCCGAACGAGTAGTGGAGAAAAAGAACTTACAGATATTAATGTGTTGGCCGATGAATATCTCCGCTTGGCCTACCATGGCTTAAGAGCTAAGGACAAAAGCTTTAATGCCACGATGGAAACCAATTTTGATGAATCTATAGGAAAGATAAGCGTGGTGGCACAAGACATAGGCCGGGTGATCTTAAACCTGATCACCAATGCTTTTTATGCCGTTCAGGAGCGGAAGAAAGAAGGAGCCACAGGCTATGAACCTACAGTAACTGTCAGTACTAAAAAACTTACCACTCCTTCAGGGGCCGGGGGAATAGAGATCCGTGTAAAGGACAATGGCAATGGAATTCCTGAGACCATCAAAGAAAAGATCTTTCAGCCCTTCTTTACTACCAAGCCCACCGGGCAGGGTACAGGACTCGGCCTGAGCATGAGTTATGATATTGTAACCAAGGGACATGGGGGAAATATAATGGTAAAAACTGAAGAAGGTAAAGGAACAACATTTTATATTAACTTACCGGTAAGTAAATAATTATGAAAAGACCAACCACCTTTAAGCCTTATTCAGGTATCTTTCTTTTGTTGTTCATTATTCTTGCCGCTTGCAATGGCAGCAAGGAGGCACCCCCGTTTCCAGTATCAGAAAGTGAATTTAGTCAACCCCTCACCAAAAAATTCAAATTTTCCAAAAAAGACACCATTGTTTGGAAGACCAAAGAAATAACTTCTTTTGCTAATCTACCTACCAAAAAGTTCAGTTGGGATCAATTAGCTGCCAAGCCAATTGATATTGGTATACCCACTCCTTACGAAGGCAGAGGTGAAGAAAAAGCCTTCAGCCTGGAAAGCCTGCCTTCAATTCCTTTTAATTTAGATAGCTTACCAAGTGCCCCTCTAAACATTAAAGCAAAAGTTTTGGGAAGTCCTGAAATTATAGAAGCAGGGACCTTATCAGATATATCTGGGGCAAGCCGGGGTGTAAAGAGAGCCAGCCTAGACATGGGTCTTCTCACTGAAGTTTATAGTCTACTAAAAGACAGTAATGGGATGTTGTGGATGGGCATGCTAGGTCAAATTGCCAGATACGATTCAAACACCTTAGAAATATATGGGTTAGAACAGGGAATCGCGAATGCCACGATAACTGGCTTATTTGAAGATTCTAAGGGCAGGCTCTGGCTTTCAAATAGTTTAGAGAACACAATAATACTCGATTTTGAAGCTAAACTGATCTACGAAATAACAAGTGAATTTCCCTTTATAAATGGCAATGACATCATTGAAGCAGCTGATGGCAAGTTCTGGTTTTCAAATCTCAGAACAGGGTATAACATAATTGATTTGGAAAAAAAGCTGACCTACCGTTTTACACCTGATGAAGGTCTTTTAGACCTATTCAATGTAAATCTCTACCAGGATAAAAAAGGGCTTATTTGGCTTGCTTCCAGAGGAGGTGTAAACATTATTGACCCAGGGTCGGGAAAAAATATGCAACTGACCACAGAGAATGGCCTTCCCGGATCATTTACAGCAGGCTTTTTTGAAGACAACCAGGGAAGGCTATGGATAGCGAATCAAGGTGGGGGCATTGCGTTAAATCCTGAAAGAACCTCATTGTCAGTATATTCTTTTGGCAGTTTGTTTCAAAAAGGAAATGGGATAACCGGGGTGTTTCAAGATTCCTCTGGCAAATATTGGTTTGGGGCAGGAGACGGAGTACTATATCTCTTAGATGAAAATATGAAACAGATAGAAAAAATAAATCTATCTAACAGGCCTTCTCAGGCTGCGATACATTTTGAAGAAGATACCAGCGGCCAGATTTGGACAGTAATGCCACAGGGTGGGCTTTATAAAATTGATCCATATACCGCCAGACCCGGGAATTTTACCACTGAAGATGGTTTGACCAGCAATTCTGTTTGGCACACCATGGAAGCCTCAGATGGCAAAATATGGATTGGAGGATATGAGGGTATTGATGTTTATGATCCGGAAACCAGAGACATCAAACATTTAGGGGAAACCGAAGGTTTAGTGAACGATAGAAATAGCCGGCTAAATGAAGATGCTAAGGGGCGTATTTGGGCCGTTGGCAGTAGGTTTGGCATAAGTATTATAGACCCCGTAAAACAGACGATTCAACAACTTACGTCTGTTCAGGGATTGGAGACAGACGTTATTTCCGATGTTTTACAAGACACCAATGGTCTGTTTTGGATGGGTGGTGATCAGGGGGAAGTATTACTGTTAGATGAAAAGAATTCAGAGTTAAACTACACCTGCCCGAAAGTGCTGATGAGGTTTTTCAAAATAATGTCATTCACGCAGATACGAATGGGGATATATGGATAGCCGTAGTTGGTGCTGGTATTCAAAGAATAAATGTATCCACCAACGAACGCGTTTTTCTAAATAAAGATAGTGGGTTACTTTCTAATCAGGTTTTTTCAATCGCTATTGATGAAAATAACAATGTTTGGGCCGCAATGGATTTTGGCGTACAGTACATCAACTTAGAAACCAATGAGATCACCACCTTTACTACTGAAGAAGGCCTTGCGGCCAACGATGTGTATGCATTAGGGCTTCATGACGGTGAAATTTTTACGGGAACTTCCAGGGGTTTAACGATTTTGAAGCCACAAGCCGAATCTGATAAGAATAAAATACAATGGACAGTAAAAACTATTGGGAGAGGGCAAGGGCTTAATTTACTCGACTTTTCAGAAAACAGTTTCACTTTTGATCGAAATAATAGATTTTGGGCCGGGGTACAAGGCGAAATGCTAACGGTAATGAATGAGCTTGAAATAGATTCCACTACAACTTCTACCAACATCACAGGAATTAATATTCTGGATAAACAACTAAAGTTTTTTTACAATGAGGTCATTCACAGTAAAAGAGCAGCCTTAGATACCATTTGGGCTACTAATTCAAACGATTCCATTATTGAAAATAAGACTGAGGTGGTGCCTGCTAACAGAACAGTTGAGGGCATAGAATGGAAAACAACTGAAGGTCCGTATGATATGCCTGTTGAACTCACTTTACCCTATACTCAAAACTACCTTAGTTTTGAATATAATGGGGTCTATTTTTCCAACCAGGACCAGGTGTATTATCGGTATTTGTTAGAAGGCATCGATAAAAACTGGAGTCCGATCACACAAGAAAAGATCAGTGAAAATTATAGGGATTTACCCCCAGGCTCGTATTCGTTTAAAGTAGCCTCTAAGGGATTTAATGATGTTTGGGGCGAACCGAGTTCCTTTAATTTTACTATTTTACCTCCGTGGTGGCAAAGCTGGTGGGCTTATGGCATCTATTTTATAATCCTGGCGTTTTTAGGGTACCGCTTCCACCTGTATCAAAAGGGACGTACTCTTAAAAAAGCAGAGGAAGTTGCTCAACAAAAAGAGTTGGCACAGGCAAAAGAAATTAAAAAGGCCTATGCAGAGCTAAAGGCCACTCAAACCCAGCTCATCCAGGCCGAAAAAATGGCAAGCCTAGGAGAACTTACCGCAGGTATTGCCCATGAGATACAGAACCCGCTAAACTTTGTCAATAATTTCTCAGAAGTGAACCGCGAACTTATCGAAGAACTCAAGGAAGAGAGAGCCAAGAGCAAAAAAGAAAGGGATGAACAACTGCAAGAAGAACTCCTCACGGATATAGATCAAAACCTGGAAAAGATCTCTCATCACGGCAAAAGAGCCGATTCTATCGTAAAAGGAATGTTGCAACACAGCCGGGCAAGCAGTGGAGAGAAAGAACCTACAGATATAAACATACTGGCAGATGAATACCTGCGCCTGGCCTATCATGGCTTACGAGCCAAGGACAAGTCTTTTAACGCTACCATGGAAACAAATTTTGACCAGAAGATCGGGAAAATAGCCATCATTCCGCAAGATATGGGTAGGGTGATACTCAACCTCATCACCAATGCCTTCCATGCCGTTCAGGAGCGAAAAAAACAAGGAAAAGAAGGCTATGAACCCACGGTAAGTGTTGTTACAAAAAAACTTTCCACCTCTTCAGGGGCCGGGGGAATAGAGATTGAAGTAAAGGACAATGGAAACGGGATCCCTAAAAAAATCATACAAAGGATCTTTGAACCTTTCTTTACGACAAAACCCTCAGGGCGTGGCACAGGCCTGGGACTTAGTATGAGCTACGAAATTGTCACCAAAGGACACGGTGGTACATTGAAGGTAAACTCAAAAGAAGGTGAAGGAACCACCTTTACCATTATCCTCCCTGCAAAGAAAGCAACGAAAAAAACTAAAACCGCTAAACCAACAAACCCATGAAAATTTTAGTAGTAGACGACGAACGAGACGTACAGGTGCTATTTCAACAGCGTTTTCGAAAGGAGATCCGGAAGAAAGAACTGGATTTTGCCTTTGCCTTCTCCGGAGAAGAGGCACTGACCTATATGGATGATCATAATCATGAGGCTGTACTTATACTGTCTGATATCAATATGCCCGGCATGAGCGGCCTGGAATTGCTGGAACAAATAAAAAAGAATTTCCACAAACCACCACCAGTGGTTATGATGATCACTGCCTATGGGGACAAGGAGAATTATGACACCGCTATGAAACTGGGGGCAGATGACTTTCTTACAAAACCGGTGGAATTTGGTATCTTAAAGGAAAAATTAAAAGCAATTCTCTAATGGCAAGAATTCTGGTGGTAGATGATGAGACCGATCTGGAGGTCCTGATCAAACAAAAGTTCCGGAAACAGATTCGGCAAAACGAATACGAGTTTGTTTTTGCTATTAATGGTGTGGATGCTCTAAAAAAGCTGACTGCTCATCCAGACATGGACCTGGTATTGAGCGACATCAACATGCCCGAAATGGATGGCCTTACCCTGCTCACCAAAATTCATGAACTAAATCCATTGTTAAAATCTGTCATTGTTTCCGCCTACGGGGACATGGAAAATATTCGCACGGCTATGAATCGGGGGGCATTCGATTTTATTACCAAACCCATCAATTTTGAGGACCTGACCATCACTATGGAGAAAACCCTGAAACACGTACGGGAACTACAAGATACCCTGAAAGCTGTACGGGAAAACAACATCCTTAAGATGTATGTAGATGAGAATGTTCTCAATTTTATGGGTAGCAAAGAGTATGAATCAACCGTGATGGCCAATGAAAATGTCTCCGCTTCAGTAATGTTCATAGATGTCTGTGGCTTCACTTCGCTGAGCGAAACTACCAGCCCTGATGTGGTGGTAAGCATGCTTAATTCATATTTCGACACCATGGTAAAAGAGATCATTGCACAGGAAGGGTATGTAGACAAGTTTATGGGAGATGCCATCATGGCAGTGTTCAGGGGAGACTACCACCTGGACCGGGCACTGGATGCCGCACTCGCAGTACGGCAAAAGATCAGTAAACTGCCAAAAATAAAGGAGATGGGCGGATATGCCCCCAGTGTTTCCATCGGCATTAACAGCGGAGAAATGGTTTCCGGAAATATTGGATCTTCCAGCCTTAAACGCCTCGATTTTACTGTAATAGGTGATACGGTGAATATCGCGGCCCGACTTGAATTTGCCGCAGAGGAGAACCAGATCCTGATCTCCGAGGAATGTTACGAGCAGGTGAAAGAGGCTTTTAAATGTAAAAAGATCGGCGATATTCAGCTAAAGAACAAGAAGGATACGATCACGGTCTATGAGGTGTTAGAATAATACCATTTTTATACATTACCGCATACAATTCCTTTACCAAAAAGCGATCCACTCCCGGGGTCCTGCTTTCATTACTTGATTTCGATCTGAAAATAATCCCTCGCGATCTCCGTTTATTTAGTGAGGTATCTGGCCTTTGTGCATGATTATAAGCGCCCAAATGAAACCTTTTCGCAAAAAAGTGGTCTTAGCTAAAAACATATATATGAATTTCCGTGCCCTCCTTGTTATAATCTTTTCAGTACTCACTGTTAGTTGTAGTTCTACTGATGAGGAGAATCCCATGATAGACACAACTATTCAATTTGGAAGTCCGCAACGGGTTACCGTTCAGGGCTACGACGGACAGATCATGGAACCATTTCTGAGCCGGGATGGCAATATCCTCTTCTTTAACAACCTCAACAATCCGTCTGTAGACACCAATTTGCACTGGAGTACAAGGATCAACAATACCCTTTTTGAATACAAAGGTGAATTACAGGGGGTAGCCACAGAAAGCCTGGAAGGCGTACCAACCATGGACCAAAATAATACCATGTATTATGTGTATACGGGCGATTATTTCCAAACGCTGCAATCTATCTATACAGGTAATTACAGTCAGGGAAGCCTGTCCAATATTTCCGCAGTGGAAAACCTGTCACTTAACGAGCCGGGTTGGCTGAATTTTGATGTGGAAGTTTCCAATGATGGGCAAAGTCTCTATTTTGTAGATGGACTATATGATGAAAATGGCGGTCCACGCCAGGCCAATTTTTCAATTGCACGCAAAAATGGGGATGAATTTCAAAGAGATCCCAATAGTGCAACACTCCTGGCCAACATTAATACAGATGATCTGGAATATGCAGCTGCCATTTCCAAAGATGAGCTGGAGCTATGCTTTACGCGTATCATTGGGGCCATTACTGTGGACTCAGAGGCTCATATCTACATAGCAACCAGGACCTCAACCACCATGCCTTTTTCAGAGCCACAGGAAATAACAGAGATCACAGGCTTTGTAGAAGGTCCCACCTTCTCGGCAGATGATAACGGCCTTTACTACCACAAAAAAGAAAATAGCGACTTTGTACTGTATTATATTGAAAAGTTACCGTAGTTAGTCTTTAAATCTCAGTGAAGTTCGATACAATAAATCTCATTTTACGACCCTTTATTTATTAAATTTAGGGAGATTATAATTATAATCTCCTGAATATGATTCGTTCATAGTCTCAGATATGCAGTTCTTCTTCCCTGTGGGGCCACCTGATTACAAAGAAGGCTGACAGGAGCATTATTTTACGCCCACCAAGGATTATTATAAAAACACATAAAGCACTACTTCAATGAAAATCATTTACACACTCCTCCTTGTATTCTTTGGAACTATTTGTTTAAAAGCTCAAACCGATACGGAAACTACAAAAACTGAAAATGAACAACGTCTTATACAACTTAAGACAGAAGTTAAAAAACTAGTGGATGACCGGGCTAAAATGGCTCAGGTTATGGTAGACAAGGTCTTTAGTTTTGCCGAATTGGGATTTCAGGAGATCGAAACTTCCAAATACATAACAGATATCCTGGAAAAGGAAGGCTTTTCCATAGAATATGGAATTTCTGGTGTGCCAACCGCCTGGTGGGCCAAATGGGGATCCGGAAGTCCGGTGATCGCCATTGGCAGTGATATTGATTGTATCCCAAAGGCCTCTCAAAAACCCGGAGTGGCCTACCACAACCCTATTGTTGAAGGAGCCCCCGGCCATGGAGAAGGGCACAATAGTGGTACACCCCTAAATGTGATAGCGGTCTTGGCGGTAAAAGAGATAATGAAAAGAGAAAAAATACCGGGGACGCTGATCATCTGGCCCGGCGTGGCAGAAGAGCAATTGGGAACCAAAGCGTACTATACCCGTGACGGATATTTTAATGATGTGGACGCCTGTATCTTCACTCATGTCTCTAACAATATGAACGTTTCCTATGGCCCGGCACGAGGCACCGGGATGATCTCGGTGGAATACACTTTTGAGGGAGAATCGGCCCATTCAGCGGGGGCACCCTGGCGCGGCAGATCTGCAGCAGATGCCGTGGAACTAATGAATATTGGCTGGCAATACAACAGGGAGCACTTACATCCGCTGGGAAGATCCCATTCTGTAATTAACAACGGAGGTGACCAACCCAATGTGGTACCTTCCAAAGCCTCTATCTGGTATTATTTCAGGGAGATCACTTACCCCAAGATCATGGAAGTATATGAAAGAGCTAATGATATAGCAAAGGGAGCTGCACTAATGACAAGAACAAAAATGAGCAGTAAGATCTTAGGTACTGCCTGGCCCAGGCATTTTAATAAGCCTATGGCAGAAGCTATGTATGAAAACATTACTCAGGTAGGGCTGCCCGAATGGAGTGAAGCAGACCAAAACCTTGCTAAAGCAGTACAACGCGAAGTAAATTCGCCAAGAGATACAACCGGACTTGCTGTTAAATTGGATACTATAGGCTTACCGGTGGTAGAACCAGTAAGTGGTGGTTCGGATGATATAGGAGATATCTCCTGGAAGGTGCCCACCATTACACTGCGCTACCCCAGCAATATACCAGGATTACAGGGCCATCATTGGTCCAATGCTATTGCCGTGGCCACACCCATAGCTCACAAAGGAGTGGTGGCCGGAGCCAAGGTTGAGGCCATGACACTTTTAGATCTGTTGTTAAAACCGAAACTTATTGAAGAGGCCAAAGACTATTTCAGAACAGAGCAGGCCTCAAAATTCGAATACGTTCCAATGGTTTCAAAAGACGATAGCCCGGCTATATACTTGAACAAAGAGATCATGGAGACTTTCAGGCCCAGATTACAGCCCTATTATTACAACGAAAAAAAATACGACAGCTATCTGGAGCAACTAGGGATCTCCTATCCTACTCTGCGTGCAAATCAAAAACAAACGGAGCAGCCTGTGAAAGCGGAGAAATAAATAATAAATACTTTACCGGGATTCATATAAAACCTTGAGCTGAACTCTTGCTGCTTTCTTTTTAAAAATTAATTTTAAGTACAACCTTAACCACTCAACAAATGAAAAGAACATTGAAATATTTCGGCATTGTTATGGGGATCCTCGTCCTCGTTTTATTGGTCGTAGGACTGTATATAGGCGCTAGCGAAATCCCTACCTATGAAATAGAAAAAATAGAATACACCGCAGTTTCTACTCCGGAGACGGTGGCTCGTGGGAAGAAACTGGCATCTATGCTCTGCTCCAATTGCCATATGAACAAAACCACCGGGAAACTAACCGGCACCCAAATGTTGGATGCCCCAAAGGAATTTGGCACCATCTATTCCCAGAACATTACCCGGGATAAGGAATATGGCATAGGCAACTGGACAGATGCGGAACTGCTTTACCTGATTCGTACCGGGATAAAAAGGGACGGGCAATATAGTCCACCTTATATGGCCAAACTACCCCTTATGGCAGATGATGACGTAAATGCCATCATTGCCTTTTTACGTTCCGATGATCCTATGGTAGCCGCCAACACTACCCCGGATACACCTTCGGAACCTTCATTTTTAACCAAGATGCTCACCCGTCTGGCCTGGAAACCCTTTCCAATGCCAGCCGAAGCTATCCCAATGCCAGACAGCACCGATGTGATGGCCACCGGAAAATACCTGTCTCATAACCTGGATTGTTTTTCCTGTCATTCGGCCGATTTTAAGACCAATAATTTCTTGCAGCCCGAACTCAGTGAAGGATATTTTGCAGGAGGTAACCCAACCCTCGATTATGAAGGTAGAGTAAAGCCTACGTCAAACCTCACCCCTGATGTGGAAACCGGGATCGGCAACTGGACCAAAGAGCAATTTATACGGGCTGTAAAATACGGGCAAAAAGAAGGGGAACCTGCGCTCACCTATCCTATGGTTCCTTATACCCAACTCACAGATAAGGAAGCCGGGGCCATCTTTGAATATCTAAAGACCATCCCGGCGATTAATAACGATGTAGAAAGAGCCATTTATTAAAAATAAGATCCGTCACATCAAAAAAACCCTTCGAAATAGAAGGGTTTTTCTGTATCCATACATTTTGTATCTACCATTGTCCCAAACGCACACGAACTCCGGAACGTATCATGCGTACCCCACCATTGTTTTCCTGATAGATCTTCCAGCGGGCATCACGGGTTTTGATTTCTGCCGGTGTCAGTAAAGCATCTGAACCGCCAATGGCACCCTTAAAATCCTTATATCCGGCAAGCACCCAATGATTCTCTCCTTCTGGTGATATGCCGGAGGTAAAGTTCCCCATGATAACTACTCGCTCCACTGACGGATGGCTTGCCTGATATTTGGAATAAGAAGTTTCGAAAGCAGTGGAGTTCTCAATATCCAATAAATAATATCGCTGTATGGGGT
>JABDQS010000276.1 GCA_013042125.1 Eudoraea sp. | reverse complement strand
ACGTAGTACTTACAGATCAGTTTAATCCGCTGATGCGTGTAGATTTTGAAATGAAGAACTCTATGAGTGTGGTAGCGGAAGTAAGAGCAGATCGTGCCCTCTCCTTAAGTTTTGACAATAATCTACTTACTGAGATCAACGGGAAAGAATATACTGTAGGCCTGGGTTACCGCTTTAAGGATGTAAAATTTGTGACCAATATTGGAGGGGAGAAGCAGCGCCTTAAAGGAGACCTCAACCTGAAGGCAGATGTTACGCTTAGGGATAACATTACCATTATCCGAAATCTGGACCTAGACAACAATCAGATCACCTCAGGACAAAATCTTTTATCTGTTAAATTTACAGCAGATTACGCTCTGAGCAAGAGCCTTAACGCCTTGTTCTTTTACGATCATTCTTTCTCTCAATTTGCAGTGTCTACAGCCTTCCCTCAGACCACTATCAATACAGGGTTCACCCTTCGGTACAATTTTGGGAATTAACCCCCGCTACTTTTTTGAAAACCTTATCAGAATCCGTTACATTTGCTTTCATAACTAATACTTATAAAATGAATACACCATCCGAATTAAAGTATACGAAAGACCATGAATGGATTCGCATTGAAGGAGATACAGCAACAGTTGGCATTACCGACTTTGCGCAAGGGGAATTGGGCGATATTGTGTATGTGGAGGTAGAGACCTTAGATGAGACCCTGGATAAGGATGAGGTTTTTGGTACCGTTGAAGCGGTTAAGACCGTTTCAGATCTGTTCTTGCCACTAAGTGGTGAGATCGTTGCTTTTAATGAAGCGCTGGAAGATGAACCGGAAAAAGTCAATTCGGATCCCTATGGTGAAGGATGGATGATCAAGATAAAGATCAGTGACCCCTCCGAAATTGAAAGCCTGTTGACTGACGAGGCTTACAAGGAATTGATAGGTGCTTAAACATATCAGGTATCGTATTGGTTTTATAAGCTGGATGGTTCTTATTACCATCCTGAGCCTGGTATCATTTGAGGATGACACCTCCCTTGAGATCAATATTCCTTACTTCGATAAACTTGTACATTTCACTTTTTATTTTGTTGCAAGTATGCTTGGCGGACTTTTTGGAAGAGAAATTTCAAAGGGCGGCATTTCCAAAGTAAAGGTGTTGGGAATTTCTTTTGTTGGATTGATATTTTATGGTATAATTATTGAAGTAATACAAGGTAGTTTAACGACCTATAGAAGTGGTGAATTAATGGATGTGATAGCGAATTCTGCAGGTACTCTTTTGGGAACTCTATTGATATGGGGTGTATTTTCTAAAGGATCTGGCTTAAAATGGGAAAATTAATTGCTGTTTTTATAAATTATTAGTTAAATTAGCGAACGTTTAAATCAAGAATTATGGAAGTAAAAAAGAGTCCAAAAGCCGATTTAAGGAACAACAGCAGCCTTTATTTTGTTGCTGGGTTGGCCATAGTAATGACATTAGTTTTTATAGCCTTCGAGTGGAAAACCTATGATGAGGTTGCAGATTATGATATCTCCATGAATGTAGAGGATATGTTAGACGAGGAAGTACCCATGACGGAGCAGATCAAGACACCACCACCACCACCGCCTCCTGCAGCTCCTGAAGTTATAGAGGTAGTAGAGGATGAGGAAGAGGTTGAAGAGACCGTTATTGAATCTACTGAGACGAGTCAGGAAGAGGAGATCATTGAGGTAGATGATGTTGAAGTTGAAGAGGATGATCTGGATGTAGATGTTCCTTTTGCAGTGATTGAGGACGTACCCGTTTTTCCGGGTTGCGAAGGAGCCAGTGATAAAAGAGCTTGTTTTAATGAAATGATGCAGAAACACATCATTAAGAATTTCCGCTATCCGGAGATCGCTCAGGAAATGGGTGTTCAGGGTCGTGTAAATGTAATGTTCACTATTCAGAAAGACGGAAGTATTGGAAATATTCGGTACAGAGGTCCTGACAAGAACTTAGAAGCTGAGGCATTACGTATCATTGAGAAATTACCTAAAATGACCCCCGGAAAACAAAGGGGAAGAGCGGTAAGGGTGCCTTTTAGTATTCCTATCGTATTTAAACTACAATAAAATAAATTTCAGAATATATATGAAACCCTGACCAAACGGTCAGGGTTTTTTTTAGTGGGTAAGTAGGATGCGAAAGATTATTCAATGGTTGATCTACTTAAACTATTATAACAGGTTGCCCGGAGCACTTCAGATGAAATAAGTACAATACCCATTGGTAGCATCATAAGATCCCTGTGTTTCCTCCCTTAACAGATACCATGTAGGCCTGAGGTGAAAGGGTGAAAACCGTGATCACAGCTTTTCTGTTTTGAGCATCGATCAGCATACTACTGCAAACAACCAAAAGGCATGTATTTAGGATAGGTGATGGCTTTATATGATGAGCAATTTGATCATTTATTAAAGATACCATAAAGAGTGCCAATTCGTTGCAAAAAAATACAATGGGCTGTATCTTTGCAGCCTTATAAAATTGTTGATGAAGACGGCGGTAGGCACCACTAAAACATATACCTGGGCATTGATTTTCTCCGATTTCAAGGAGATCACCAAAGCAAGGCTTGCCCTTAGTGTGGTTTTTTCTGCCATCGCAGGCTATTTTTTAGGAGCAGATCAGATTGAATGGACCGCAGTTTTGCTTTTGGCATTTGGCGGATATTGCATGGTAGGTGCCTCCAATGCTTTTAATCAGGTTATAGAAAAGGACCTGGATGCCTTAATGTCCCGGACTAAAAACAGGCCTATTCCTGCTGGCAGGATATCTCCCTCTACGGCACTGACTATTGCTGTAATAATGACGCTTTTGGGGGTTATCACCTTGTATATCCTGAACCCAAAAACAGCCATGTTCGGGGCCATATCCATATTTATGTACACAAGTGTATACACGCCTCTTAAAACTAAATCACCCTTGTCCGTCTTTGTAGGAGCCTTACCCGGCGCCATTCCTTTTATGCTAGGATGGGTGGCCGCTACAAACGATTTTGGAATAGAACCGGGAACCTTGTTTATGATCCAATTTTTTTGGCAATTCCCGCATTTCTGGGCTCTTGCATGGATGCTAGATGAGGATTATAAAAAAGCAGGGTTTAAAATGCTTCCAACTGGGAAAAAAGATAAAGGCACGGCAGTGCAGATCATAATGTATACCGTTTGGATGATCATCATTTCCGTGATCCCGGTATTTGGGATCACAGGAAAACTTTCATTGTCTATTCCAGGAGGCATTATTATTTTCCTTTTGGGCATGGTAATGCTTGTTTATGCTTTTAGACTATTTGAAAAAAGAGATAACGCCTCAGCCAGAAAATTAATGCTGGCGAGTGTTAGCTACATCACACTTATGCAGGTGGTGTATGTAGCAGATAAATTTATTTAAGTACTATGGATCTTACTCAAGGAACTCAGAAGGAAAAGAATGCAAGGGCTAAAAAAATGATGCTCTGGTTTGGGATCATTAGTCTGCTGATGGGATTTGCCGGCTGGACAAGCGCATTTATTGTGAGCAGTGCAAGGGAAGATTGGTTAATGGATTTTCAGCTTCCAACGGCCTTTTATTACTCTACTGCAGTGATCATTTTAAGTAGTTTCTCATATATACTTGCAAAGAGTGCTGTTCGGAAA
This sequence comes from Eudoraea sp., assembly GCA_013042125.1. Taxonomy (GTDB): domain Bacteria; phylum Bacteroidota; class Bacteroidia; order Flavobacteriales; family Flavobacteriaceae; genus Muriicola. Next base: position 2,034 of record JABDQS010000276.1, on the reverse strand, counting down.
AATGAACAGAAAACAGGCTCTAACTGGTTGTATGCAACGCTGGTACTCGGAATTGTTTTTATTGTACTACAGTTCACGGGATTTTCAGAGATCATAGCCCAGGGGTATTATTTTACAGGGCCTACCAGTAATATTACCATGTCCTATATTTTTCTGATCGCTGCGGTTCATGTACTTCATGTGGTAGCCGGAATCATTTCGCTTTTGGTGGTATTGTTTAATCAATTACGAGGTAAATACACCCCGGACAATTTATTGGGCATGGAGTTGGGAGCTACTTTCTGGCATTTTTTAGATCTGCTCTGGGTCTATTTGATGCTCTTTTTCTATTTCTTTTAAGGAAGAAAGAAAATTATGTCTTATTCAGAATAAGAATCCCTTTTCTTTAGATGAAAAAAATGTATTTTTGCTAAAATTATCTTAATACGATCAATACTTTATGGATTCTACGATCACTACAGGAGCAGAGGAAGAGAATGTATGGGGAGGTGGTAACCGACCTTTAGGTGCGAGTTACGGAAAATTAATGATGTGGTTCTTCATTGTCTCTGATGCGCTGACTTTCTCCGGCTTTTTAGCAGCTTATGGATTTTCCAGATTTAAATTTATAGAGACCTGGCCAATCGCCGATCAGGTGTTCACCCACGTACCTTTTATTCATGGGAATTTTCCAATGTACTATGTAGCCTTTATGACCTTTATCCTTATCATGTCTTCTGTGACCATGGTGTTGGCAGTAGATGCCGGTCATAAAATGATGAAGAACAAAGCGATCCTCTACATGTTCCTTACAATTATTGGTGGGGCCATCTTCGTTGGATCACAAGCCTGGGAATGGGCTACTTTCATCAAAGGTGATTATGGTGCCCTGGAAACTAAAGGAGGTCGTATTTTACAGTTTGTAAAGGCCGATACAGGTGAACGTGCTGCCTTAGCAGATTTTTCCAAGGAGATCCCAAGTGAAAGGGTTACGCAGGAGCTCAATAACGCAGTATGGTATTCTAGTGAAGCTTCGTTACCCAGCTACACAGTAAATGAAGTTACAGAAGGATTCTTAGCAGATCCTAATATTCTCATAAGGACCGAGACTATAACGGAAGATGGTGAAAAGACCTTATTGACCAGAGAAGAATCTCTTACCAAGATAAAAGATGCAAAATTAGTAGTAGAGGGCGCTAACCTTATTCGCAATGAATACGGAAGCCGACTCTTTGCCGACTTTTTCTTCTTTATTACAGGGTTTCACGGATTTCACGTTTTTTCGGGAGTAGTGATCAATATCATTATCTTCTTCAATATTATTTTGGGTACCTACGAACGCAGAGGCCATTATGAAATGGTAGAGAAAGTAGGATTGTACTGGCACTTTGTAGACCTTGTGTGGGTATTTGTCTTTACCTTCTTTTACCTTGTTTAAAAGTCATCGAATAAAAAGTTTATAAAAGTAATACGCATGTCACACGAACATAAATTAGCCATCTTTAGGGGGACATTGAAATTCAAATCGAACACCCAGAAGATCTGGGGTGTTTTAATTTTCCTTTCTATTGTTACCACCATTGAAGTAGCTTTAGGTATCACAAAGCCGGAGATTCTAGTGGCCAATACATTCATAGGAATGAAGTTGCTCAACTGGATCTTTATCATCCTGACCCTTGTAAAGGCATATTATATAGCATGGGATTTTATGCACCTTAGAGACGAAAAAAGTTCACTCAGACGCGCCATTGTTTGGACACCTATATTCCTGGTGAGTTACCTTATTTTTATCTTGTTATTTGAAGCAGATTATATTTATAACGTCTTTAAGGACGGCTTTATACAATGGAATTTCTAACATGGAATTAACAACAAATAAAGGCGGTATAACAACCGTCTTTTTTATTTTTGCAAGGTGTTCTAAATAGCTATGAAAAAGACCTTTGTCCTTGTGGTTTTATTTGTTCTGCCCCTGGTGGCCTATCTCTTTTTTGCTTCGGGGGTAAACAACTTTGGGAAACTTCCTATCCTTACGGAAAAAGTAAATGACATAAG
>JABDQS010000268.1 GCA_013042125.1 Eudoraea sp. | reverse complement strand
CGTTGATTACCTCTGTCTATATCTCTGCTGGTGTAAAAGTCGATCAGTGCATTGTTAAAATTACCAAGCCCAAGTGAGGCATATGAATTATACAGCTTCTCGGGGGTAGCCTTTTGTACTGTTGCAGCCTTGCCTTTTGCGGGTGTAAAAGTGGATGCAACCGGGACCGAAAAAATGCTATATCTGACCTCTTTCTTCGCCAGTACGATAGAATCAGTCAGGATTGGAGCGGTCTTTATTTTAAAGGCATCCGAAACTGTGGGTGAGTATGGTTTTACAACTGTTACCGTTTCGGTGCCAAGGTCTTTTTCGTCCTGTCCAAAAACCCATGAAAAAAGGCCTAATACCGCTATGATTGATAATTGAATATTCTTTTGCATAAACACGGCTTAAATTAGTTTCCTTCAGGATTAACAGAGGCGTTGCGTTCGGCCTCCTTGGCTTTTATACTTGTCAATTCCCTTCTGGCTTCTTCGACGATCTCAGGAAATTGAACAAAATTGGCGATCACGCTATCCAGAATGTAGGTAGCCTGGAAGGCATCGCCCAGAGCATAGAAATTTTGAGCCATGATAATCAATCCTTTTCCTCCCCATTCTTTGTAAGTAGCGTACTCCTTTGCTAATTTTTGCACTGAAGAATTACTCGCTTCATATTCACTTCTATTTCGCTTAAAATACGCATCGTAATAAAGTGCTTCTGCAGCTGTGGAACCACTGGCTATCTTTGACACCTCCTTATAGGCAGTTTCTGCTGTGGTCTCATCTCCTGTTTTCATGGCAGATCTGGCGATCATCACATGAGCATCGCTTCGTATCCGATCATCTACATTGGAAGTCCCCAGTACTTTATCTGCATAGACCAGAGTACGCGCATACTCTTTTTGTTCAAAATATGCCTTCATTAAATTCTGCTGAGCATACGTACGATTCTGAGGTATGTCTGCGGTGTTTTCCAATTGGATCAAATATGGCATAGCAGCTTCGGTATTCCCTTTCGTCATCAGCAATTCACATACTCTTGTAAGCGCCTGCTCAGAAAATTCGCTGCCTCCCCTGTCTGCTACATACTTGTAGGACTGAAGGGCTTTGTCATTTTCTCCTTTCGCAAAATACAATTGTGCCAAAGCAAAGTTGGCCGGTATAGTATGCATACCGGAAGGGAATTCCCTGAGATAATTCTCATAACCCTTCATAGCAGCCGCATCTTTCCCTTCCATATTCTGCTTGTTGGCAGATTCATAGGTGGCATTATCTAATTCAACATCTGAAACCTCAACGAAATCTAGGTCCCTGACCCATGCGGCATATTCATTAACTCTTCCCATATCCATATAGACCAATTTTCCGGTATTGACCGCTTGCAGAGCCTCCTGGCTCTTCGGAAAATCTTTTACGACCGCCTTAAACTTTATCAGAGCCTCATTATTCCTGTTAGCGTTATAATGCACTAAGCCTTGTCTTAAAAGCGCCTGGGGTACCAAACTGCTACCTCTGTACTCCCCCACAAGTTGATCATAGGCCTGCAAGCCTTCCCTTTCGCGGTTATCACGGATATAAGAATTACCCAACTCAAAAAGCACATCATCTTTTAGGGTAGAGTTTGGATATTGAGATAGGAATTTATTCAGCTCGGAAATTTTGGTGTCATTTTTACCTACAAAGCCATAGCTAACCCCTTTTTGAAAGGCAGCATAATCCTTTTCCGCCCCGTTACCTCTTCCATATTGGGAATACGCATCTATGGCAGCCTGATATTTACTGGTCACAAAATAGCAGTCACCTAAACGCACCAGGGCATCCGAAGCTTTTGCATCCGCTAAAGAGCTTTTCGAATAGCCTTTGAAATAGTTAATTGCTGTATTGTAATCTCTTAATTTAAAGTAGGTATACCCAAGGTTATAATCTAAATCCTTGAATTCTGCTGTACTGCGTGCCGCATTACTTTGTTGAAACTGGATAAAGTCGACCAGCGCCTCATCATATCGATTTAATAAATAAGCGGCCTCGGCCTTCCAGTACCTTGCCCTTGCTGTAAAAACAGCATCGGCATCACTCCTCACCGCTAAATCCATCACCTCAATGGTCCCGGCATAATCACCATCTAAAAACAGTTCCACACCTCTGTAAAAAGCTACCTTTTGAAAAGTGGCTTTGTTCGCATAATTCTTGTTTTTCTCAAGAAGTTCTAAGGCACCCTTGAAATTCCTGGAAGTAAGGTAAGAGTCTACCAATAACTCCTGTAATTCTGCTGCATTCGCATCTTTGGGGTACCGCTCCAGATAAGATGACAACACATCTGTTACCGGTTCATAGGCATTGCCAATATCATAACTTAAGCGAGCATAATTTAAATAGGCATCCTTCCTGATATCAGGGCTGAATTCCATTTGAGAAGCATTCCTGAAGGCATTCAGGGCCTCTTGCTTCTTATCGAGTTTCAGATAGCATTCTGCTAAGTGATAATAGGCATTTTGAGCTACGCTATTGTCCCCGTCAATGATCTTATTGAATTGGAGAATAGCATTCGCAAAGTCTTCTTGTTTGTAATAACAATAGCCTAATTGATAATAATCTGTATTGTTCCATCTGCCTCGTTTTCCGCGGTATTGCTCAAGGAATGGGATGGCATTGGAGTATTGCTCCAGGTTGAAATAGCTTTCACCTATGATCTTGTTAAGCTCTGAGATCTCCTTCCTGTCCGACTTTGGCAATTGTTTTTTACCCAGGGCAATGGCCTCTTCAAAATTTCCAAGTTTAAAATTCAGATCGGCTTGAAAATAGGAGAGCTTTTCATCTAAGACTTCCTGGTCCGTGATCTGGTCAAAGCGTGCGCTGGCTTCCTCGTAATCATCTTCCTGATAGGAGATAAAGCCAAGGTAATATTTAGCCTGCGCACCGTAAACAGCAGAATTCGAAACTTTGTTGAAATAAGATTCCGCTTCCCGGGTTTTCTTGGAGGCATACAGGGAATACCCCATATTAAAATTGAATCGTTCTCTGTCTTTCCTGGGGATGGTACTCTGCCCTGCCCTTTTGTACCACTTTAGGGCATACGGATATTTTCCATTCTCAAAATAATAGTCCGCGACATCTAGAAAAGCAGCATCTCGTTTTGTAGAGGTAGGATACTTTTCTACAAAATCTTCCATCAGTCGGTCTGCTCCTAACTGATTAAGTCGAACCGCTGCATTTGCGACAAAATAGGCGCTATTCGCAGCCGTTTCCTCATTAGTTGTGCTTGAGTTTACTTTTTGAAAAAGTGTCTGTGCAGCCTGGTATTGCTTGTTGTTGTAAAGGTCCAGTGCCTCTTGATATTGTCTTTCATCATGAGTGTAGATCCTGGATTCCTGAGCAGTGGCCTTAAATAGCAGCCCAAGACAGACAAGGGACAAGGCGGTGATTTTCTTTCGCATAGTGTTCTAGGGCTATTAAGAATTACCGTGTTTGTCTTAGTAACGTGAAATATTGTTTTGCAGTATAAACCATCCAAAGAAAAAGATTTTTATTGGTGCTCCCTTTTTATCCTTTAGAACTTATTACTTTTATATCAACAAATACACCTCATGGAAGAACCCATTCTCAGCTTAAAAGAAGTATCTGTTTTCCAAAAGGAAAATTTAGTCCTTAATGACATAAATCTGGAAGTGCGGAAAGGTGAATTTGTCTATCTCATCGGAAAAACCGGGAGCGGGAAGAGTAGTTTTATGAAAACCCTATATGCCGATCTTCCTTTAAAACAAGGTCACGGCAGGGTTGTAGGGTTTAATTTAAAAACCCTTGAGGAGAAAAAAATTCCCTATCTGCGAAGAAAATTGGGTATCGTCTTTCAAGATTTCAAACTACTGCCAGACAGGAATATAAATAAGAACCTGCTCTTTGTCCTGAAGGCCACGGGCTGGACAGATAATGTCCTGATGAATTCCAAGATAGATGAAGTTTTGGAAAAAGTAGGGATGAAGACCAAAGGATTTAAATTTCCTCATGAACTTTCCGGTGGGGAACAACAGCGTATTGCCATTGCAAGAGCCCTTTTGAACGATCCGGAACTTATCCTCGCTGATGAGCCTACGGGAAATCTGGATCCACAAACCAGTGTAGAGGTAATGAAGGTTCTGCAGGAGATCAACAAGGCCGGCCGCACCATTCTTATGGCTACACATGATTATGCTTTGATCCTTAAATACCCATTTAAAACTCTTAAATGCGATGGCAACAAGGTCTTTGAAGTGGTCCAAAAAGCGGTCTGAATACCTCTTCTATTTTCGGGTGAATACTTAAAAAAGATATTTAAAAAAAGAGTATCTTTCTCTCACCAACCAACCAATTATTTTAAAGATGAACCTAAAAGAACTAATTCTTTCCGTATTAGTAATTACCTTATTTTCATGTAAATCTGATGTTCCTCCCGGGGATAACACCTCCATGGTGGTAGTACGCGACTGGAGCCCGGATGACACCCGGAGCCTTTCAGGAGTAACGGAACCCAGAGGCCTAATCTATAATTCAGAGAAAGGCACGGATGGTTATGTGCTCTATGAACCATCTAACGGCACCTTCACGTATCTGCTGAACAAAGAAGGAGAGGTAGTCCATATATGGACTACAGATCTGCATTCCATGAATTCCTATCTACAACCAAACGGCAACCTCATAAGGATGGAACGGGACGAGAATTTTCCCGTCTTTGCAGCCGGTGGCCAATCTGGTAGGATCCGGGAATACGATTGGGATGGGAACATTGTATGGGATTTTAAATATTACAATGAAAAGGAACTTACCCATCATGATATTGAGATTATGCCAAACGGCAATATCCTGGCTATTTCCTATGATGCCTTAACGCCCGAAGAGGCGGAGGCGGCGGGCAAAGATCCCGAACACATCGCGAAGGCAGGTGTTTGGTTAGATAAGATCATTGAGATACAACCCATTAAACCGGATGATGGCAAGATAGTATGGGAATGGCGCATGAGAGATCATTTAATTCAGGATCATGACGAGACAAAAGATAATTACGGGGTAGTATCAGAGAACCCTCGAAAGATCAACATCAATATCCCGAGTGCAGAGGGTGGTCCGCCAATGTCCGAAGAACAAATAAATAACATGAAAAAAATGGGCTTTTTGACCTCAAATGCCACGGTAGATAACCAGAGTTCCGACATTACCCATACAAATGCTGTCTCCTATAACCCAGGCCTGGATCAAATTGTTATAAGCGTTCCGGGATATGGAGAGATCTTTGTGATAGATCATAGCACAACTACCCTGGAAGCCCGCGGAAGTAGTGGCGGTACCTATGGCCATGGAGGTGATCTTCTCTACCGATGGGGCAACCCGGTCAATTACGGCAAAGGCACCAAAGAGGACCAAACACTGCACGGGCAACACGATATAAAATGGATCCCTGAAGGATATCCCGGGGAAGGAAAGCTTATGGTCTATAATAATGACATCCCTCACCCCGATAATAAATATCCCTCCATGTGGGCCGCACTAGCCGGAGCAAATACTCCGGAAATGAGTGTGAAAATTGGCGATGTCGGGAACTATTCATCTATTGATGTATGGGCAATTCCAACAGACGATGCAGGAAATTATACGCTTAATGAAAATGGTGCTTTTGGTCCTTCAGAACCCGACTGGTCCTATACGTCTCCCGATAAATATTCTTTCTATTCGTCTTTTATCTCCGGGGCTCAACGACTTAAAAATGGTCATACCCTGATCACGCAGGGAATGCAGGGTCGCTTTATCGAAATTGATGAGAACAAGGAAATAGTTTGGGAATATTGGAATCCCTATAAATACGATTATTCATTACCCGATGGTACGATCTCACAGCCTGTTGGCCCATTTATTTATGGGGTCTTCAGAAGTACGTTATATACAAAAGATCATCCGGGGCTGGCGGGCAGGGAGTTAAAACCCATAGAACCACAACCGGAACCCTATGTCTTTAAAATGCCACCACCCCCATCATCAGAACCTACACAATAAACGTAAAACCAACTAAAATAATAATTATGTCTATCAAAATAATTGGAGCCGGATTCCCAAGAACGGGAACCACCACCTTAAAACAGTCTTTAGAAACACTGGGGTTTAATCATGTATACCACATGAAAGAGCTGCTGGTGAACCCTCATAATTTGCAT
>JABDQS010000259.1 GCA_013042125.1 Eudoraea sp. | reverse complement strand
TAGAATGGATGATAGTTGCTAATGTAAACCAGAGCGCTTCAGGAATTGCCGACCTCAGAATAAGATTAAAATCACCCACAAGTCTGGAAAAAGAAGTAAATGCAGATGTAGAAATGGGAACCAAAGGACTGCGGATGCTGGCAGGGGCTGCCGATGGCCTGCAGAGTACACGTGATCAACTGAGAACCTCCAGGCACTATGCCAATGTGTTGTACAACATAATGCGCGGTGGCATTTTTGATCACGACTATGATGTAGAAAGAGCCGATCTTAGTTCATATTTGCAGAATGCCAATAAAAAGGTCTATAAGTCTTTTGCAAAACAATTGGAACAATTACCGGAGGTATTTAGTGTACAGACACTTAGGGCACTTTCTATGAAAAGCAAGAATGCAGATTTTCAACGACTTTGTCTGGAGTATCTGCCTTTAAAGTTTAGTCGCAGACATGGAGATCCAAGCAGGCCCTGGAATAAATTTTCCATCAATACAAGAAGTGAGGTAGATGGCTCTAAGATCCTGGATTACGAAGGGAACTGGCGGGATATTTTCCAGAATTGGGAAGCTCTGGCACATTCATATCCGGAGTTCATGGACAGTATGATCCACAAATTTCTGAATGCCTCTACGTTTGAGGGGTATAACCCGTATCGGGTCACTAAAAGTGGCTTCGACTGGGAGGTGATAGAACCTAATGATCCATGGTCATATATAGGATATTGGGGAGATCATCAGATCATTTACTTATTGAAATTCCTCGAGTTTATCGAAGATTATTATCCTTCGAGACTCGCAGAATATTGGGATAAGGCGCTATTTGTATATGCCAATGTTCCTTACAAGATAAAAAGCTATTACGATACCCTGGCAGATCCTAAAGACACTATCGTTTTTGACCATGATCTTGATCATAAGATCAATGGATTTAAAGAAAAAGTAGGGGCAGACGGGGCATTATTACGTGGGCAAGACGGGAAAGTGTACCATGTTAATCTGGTTGAAAAACTATTGGCAACAATGCTGGCCAAATGTTCCAATTTTATACCGGAGGCAGGGATCTGGCTCAATACCCAACGGCCGGAATGGAACGATGCCAATAATGCGCTTGTGGGTAATGGCGTATCTATGGTTACTTTGTATTACCTGCGCAGGTTCCTGGCAAAATTCAGGGCGATCGTAGAAAAGAATGCATCAAATAAAGTAGAAGTGTCTGAGGAGTTGGTACAATTCTTCAAATCTGTGGTACTAACCCTGGAGACTCATAAAAATAGTCTCGAAGCGTCCTTCTCTGACCATGAACGCTTACAGATCATGGACGGACTTGGGATGGCCGGCAGCGATTACAGGGAACAGATCTATAATTCAGGATACAGCGGAAGAAAAGCATCCTTAACGAAGAACGAATTACTTGACTTTACAGATTCAATGCTACCATATCTGGAACACTCTATCGATGCTAACCAACGCGAAGACCATTTGTATCATTCTTATAATCTAATTGAAGTAGCAGCTAAAAAAGGAACTACTGTAGATTATTTAAGTGTAATGCTGGAAGGGCAGGTAGCAGTGCTAAGTTCGGGATATCTGTCTCCGGAAAATGTTCTTAACCTCCTGGACAATCTTAAGCAAAGCGCCTTGTATCGGGAAGATCAGTATAGTTATATTCTGTATCCGAATAAGGAGCTGCCGCGCTTTATGGATAAGAATGTGATACCGGCGTCATCTGTAAAAAGCTCGGCACTGTTAACACAATTGGTGAAGGAAGGTAACAGGCAGATTTTGGAGCAGGATATGGAAGGGGAATATCATTTCAATGGTAATTTCAACAATGCAAAGGACCTAAAAAATGCTCTGGAGGAATTGGAGGCAAATTTGTATTCAAAACTTATAAAGCAGGAAAAAGAAAAGATCCTCGAAATCTTTGAGGAGGTATTTGATCACAAGTCGTTTACCGGAAGATCGGGGACATTCTTTGGCTATGAAGGTCTGGGCTCTATTTACTGGCATATGGTATCAAAATTATTGTTGGCAGTAATGGAGTGCTCTAAAAGTGCCATTGAGCAGGGGGCTAGCGAAGAAGTAGTGCAAGGTCTTATTACTCATTTTCATGAGATAAATGAAGGAATTGGAGTACATAAATCTCCTGAATTATACGGGGCATTCCCAACAGATCCCTATTCTCATACACCGGCAACCAAAGGTGCTCAGCAACCCGGGATGACAGGGCAGGTAAAAGAAGATATTCTGAGCCGTATGGCTGAGTTAGGAGTAGAGGTGCGGGAAGGTAAACTATCATTTGGGGCAGGATTGCTACAAAAGGAAGAGATCCTTACCGAAAATCAGGATTTTAGATATATAGACCTTAATAATGAGGAGCAGTCAATTTCTCTTTCGGCCGGATCGCTTGCGTTTACCTACTGCCAAACGCCTGTGATCTATACTTTCGGAAAAGAAAAGGCCATGGAAATTTTGTTCAAGGATGGATCGGTAAAGAAGCATAATGAGGTAATACTGGACACTGATACAAGCGCCAAGATCTTTCAAAGAACGGGAGAGATCAATATGATCAAGGTTTCCCTTCCTTTACACGAAGTGCCTATGTAAAGGGATTAATGGGGCAATTTATCACGCATTATACCGTAGACAAAGGTGCCTAGAATGGCTCCTCCAATTACGAGTAACATACTAAAAACCCCTGTCCCAACAAGAATATACATTGGACCCGGGCAAGCCCCTGCCAGGGCCCAACCTAATCCAAAAATAGTACCTCCTATGAGGAGGCGATACATACCTTTATCCTTGGGTGCAATGGTGATAGTTTCCTTTTCAATACTTTGTAGTCGAGTTTTTTTGATCACCCAAATGGCTATGATTCCTATCAGGACTGCAGATCCTATAATTCCGTACATATGAAAGGATTGAAACTTAAACATCTCAAAGATCCTATACCAGGAAACTGCCTCAGATTTTACCAGGACGATCCCAAAAAAGATTCCGACAAATAAATATTTCATCAACTTCATGCGCCAAATATTAAAGGGAATAATACATGGATCATAAGTAATCCTCCTATAAAAAAACCAATGGTCGCCACAAGAGATGGCCATTGTAAATTACTCAAGCCGCTAATAGCATGTCCCGAGGTGCAGCC